>NZ_RAQN01000011.1:0-13858 GCF_003664375.1 Candidatus Rickettsia colombianensi | reverse complement strand
GGTATCATGCTACTTACAAACACTGAAAATTCTTACGGCTTAATTGCAAAACTTTTTCACTGGATCATAAGTATTATAGTTATAGTAATGCTCGTTGTCGGTTTCTCAATGGATAATTTCGTAGAGCCTCCTTTAAAATGGCAACTATACGGGATACATGAAGCAACCGGCATAGTTGTTTTATCTTTAGTAATAATAAGGCTTTTATGGAAATTCTATAATGCTAAGTTTTGCTACCGGAAGACATGCCGAATTGGCAGAAAAAAACCGCTAATATTAATATAAATTTTATCTTTTAATGTTATTAATGCCGATAAACGACTTTCTAATGACTATTTTATCAAACCATCATATTGATTTTTATGGTTTGTTTACTATAAATTCTTTGTTCAAGATTTACAATTTGCCAAAATCTTTAAAAAAATCCATAAAAAGGCTGCTTTGTTATTTACTGCTTTAATTATTTTGTATATACTAGCTGCGTTATATCATCACTTTATTAGGAAAGATAGCGTACTTAAGAGGATGTTGAATGAGTAGCACAATGTCACCCCGTGGCTTGCCCACGGGGTCTCAGGATACAGCCTGTGATACAAGATACCGTGGTCAAGCCACAGTATGACATTAAATAACAAAGAACTCTCTTCTTTATCTTTACAGCTTAAAGATTAGTTATTATACTGTGCTTTTATTATTTAAATAAATTATTTAAAATGAATATTCATGAATATCAAGCAAAAGAGATTTTAAGAAAATACGGCGTACCTACTTCCACCGGGCTAGTTGTTACGGAAACCGAAAGGATTAATGAAACCATAGATAAATTAAATACGGAAGTATATGTGGTTAAAGCACAAATACATGCCGGCGGTAGAGGTAAAGCAGGCGGTGTTAAGGTTGTTAAGAGTAAAGAAGAAGCCAAAAAAGTTGCTCATGACATGTTTGGTATTAATTTAGTAACGCATCAAACAGGGCCTCAAGGACAAAAAGTAAACCGTCTTTATATCGAATCAGGTTGTGATATTTTAAAAGAATATTATTTCAGTATAGTATTTGATAGATCGGCTAGCTGTATTACTTTCATAGCTTCTACTGAAGGAGGAGTTGATATTGAAGAAGTAGCAGAAAAAACTCCGGAAAAAATTATTAAATTTTCCGTTGATCCTGCAACCGGTTTACAAGATTTTCATATGCGAGGCATAGCTTATGAGTTAGGCTTTAAGGATAACCAAGTCAAACAGATGAAAGAAATAGTAAAATCAGTCTATAATGCTTTTATTGAAACCGATGCAGCACAAATTGAAATCAACCCGTTAATTGTAAATAGCGACGGGAACTTATTAGCTTTAGATGCAAAAATTACTTTTGACGATAATGGCTTATTTAAGCATCCGAATATTACGGCAATGCGTGATCACAATGAGGAAGATCCTTTAGAAACTAGGGCGGCAAATGCAGGACTTAGCTATGTAAAAATGGACGGTAATATCGGCTGTATGGTTAACGGGGCCGGTCTTGCCATGGCTACTATGGATATTATTAAACTTTACGGTGCTTCGCCTGCTAATTTCTTGGATGTCGGTGGCGGGGCCGATCGTGAGTGTGTAAAAGAAGCTTTAAAAATAATTCTATCCGATAAAGAAGTACAAGGGATTTTAGTTAATATTTTTGGCGGTATCATGCGTTGTGATATTATAGCCGAAGGAATTATTGCAGCTGCAAAAGAAATAGGCATAAAAGTACCGTTAGTGGTTCGTTTAGCCGGTACAAACGTTGAAAAAGGCAAAGAAATTTTATCAAATTCCGCTTTAGAAATAATACCGGCACATGATTTAGCAGATGCTGCAAGCAAGATAGTTGAAGCGATAAGGTAATACTGCTTATATTTCAAGAATTGCTCTTTCATTTTATCAAGGACTCGTGATGCTCATGTACTATATGTACGCTATAAAATTCAATTCTTGAAATACAAGCAGTATTAAATACAACAAATTTTTAAAATAGCGTATTAAAAATGGCAATATTAATAAATAAAAAAACAAAAGTTATCTGTCAGGGTTTTACTGGTTCACAAGGAACTTTTCACTCTGAACAAGCGATAGCTTATGGCACTAACATGGTTGGCGGTGTTACACCCGGCAAAGGCGGTCGTACTCACCTTGATTTACCTGTATATAATACCGTACATGAAGCAAAAGCAAAAACCGGTGCAAATGCGAGCGTTATATATGTTCCGCCCGGCTTTGCCGCTGATTCGATATTAGAAGCAATCGATGCCGAAATTGAAGTAGTAGTATGTATAACGGAAGGAATTCCGGTACTTGATATGGTAAAAGTAAAACGTGCGTTAGTCGGCTCTAAAACTAGATTAATCGGTCCTAACTGCCCTGGGGTTATTACACCGGGTGAATGTAAAATCGGTATTATGCCTGGGCATATTCATAAAAGAGGAGCGATAGGTATTGTTTCAAGATCAGGTACTCTAACTTATGAAGCAGTAGCACAGACAACAGCAGTAGGACTTGGACAATCTACGTGTGTCGGTATAGGCGGCGATCCTGTTAACGATACTAATTTTGTTGATTGTATTGAAATGTTTTTGAAAGATGATGAGACAAAAGCAATTATTATGATTGGTGAAATTGGCGGTAATGCGGAAGAAGATGCAGCTGAGTTTATCAAACAATCAAAAATTAAGAAGCCTATTGTTAGCTTTATTGCAGGTATTACAGCACCTCCAGGTAAAAGAATGGGACATGCCGGAGCTATTATTGCCGGAGGAAAAGGAAGTGCCGAAGATAAGCTTGAAGCTCTACAAAGTGCCGGCGTAACTATTACTAGATCCCCTGCCGATATCGGTAAAACTATGCTGGATTTACTGAATAAAGGCTAAATTCGTCATTGTGAGGAAAGTACGTAAGTAATTGACGAAGCAATCTCAGGATGCGTGGCAATCTAGCAAAAATAATAAAAAAATTCTGATTTACAGAATTTTTTACTGGATTGCCTCGTTAAAACTTACAGTTTTTCCTCGCAATGACAGAAAAACTGATCTACGCCAATTCTTAAGAACTCTTATTATCCCTAATTTCTTTAACTATATTTAGTAATTGTGGAAAATCTATTAACCCAGGTATTAATTTTGAATCAATTATATACGCAGGTACTCCTTGGATTCTAAGGCTTCTAGCTATTTTCATATTTTGAGTAATTAAATCTTTAATCTCTTTGCTATCGGCAATTTCTTCAATTTCCGTAGCATTTAAGTCATTCTCGGTTAATAATTCTTTTATAGATTCCTTAGAAACATCTCTTATTTTTATTAATTCATCATGAACAGCTTTAAATTTACTTGGATTGACCTTATAAACGGCTAAAACTATTCTTGCAAGATATTCGGAAGCATCTCCAAGGATAGGAAGCGGTCGTAATATAACTTTAACTTTTGGATCATTTTGCAATAATTCATTTATAGAAACATCACCTTTTTTACAATAAGAACAATTATAATCATAAAAAGCAATTATTGTTACATCATCGTCTTTATTTCCTATAACAGGAAAGCTTGTGCTATCCTCAATACCTAACTTATTATCTTTTAGATAGTTATTAACTTTAGTCTTATTTTCCTGTACTTTACGTTTTTGCAACCCTTCTATTGATTCTATTATTATTTCCGGAGTTTTAAGCAAATAATCTTTGATTATTTCTTGGACTCTTTCCTCTTCACATTTCCTTGCATCCTCGCTTTGTTTAACCTCAACGGAAACCGGATTTGTAGAATAAGTTTTCATTGTTTTGAAAACAAATAAAACTCCTATCACAACTACAAATATAACCAATATTTTACCTATAATATGCTCCATAAATACCTTTTTAAAAATTCTAGATTATTTTTACTTTATTTCAAGAAAGCTGGTTCAATGTCATCTAGTTCGGTTATTTGTTGCATAGATCATGGATAGGTTTTTCCGTTGTCATACTGCGACTTGATCGCGGTATCCAGCTTAAAATATTAAAATTATTGATATTAAAGTTTATTTTTCTGGATACCGTGGTCAAGCCACGGGATGACACCGAATACGTCGAACCCACACAACAAAATCCATTACTTCTGTCTTATTAATCTGCTCTGATCTCTTTTCCAGTCTTTTTCTTTAATTGACTCTCTTTTATCATGTAATTTCTTACCTTTAGCAATACCACATTCAACTTTCACTTTATTTTTTTTATTAAAATACATAGAAAGAGCTACTAGCGTATAGCCTTTTATTCTAATTCTACCGATAATTTTCTTTATCTCTTTAGTATGCAACAATAATTTACGCGGTCTACGAGTAGAATGATTAAATCTATTCGCTTTTTCATATTCTGCAATATGGCAGTTATACAAAAATACCTCATGTCCGGTATCTGCCGCATGGCTTTCTTCTATAGAAGCTTTGCCTTGACGCAGAGACTGTACTTCACTACCCTTTAATACAATACCTGCTTCTAATCTTTCTTCAATAAAATAATTAAAAAGGGCTTTCTTATTTTGTGCAATAACTTTCTTATATTCGATCATATTTTTATGGATAATGATGTTATGACGTTTTCAATTTGTTTTTTAGCACTATCACTTGCTTCAGTTAATGGGAGTCTAATTTCATTTTCACATAAACCTAAATAATGTGCAGCATATTTTATTGGAATCGGATTAGATTCTACAAATAATGCTTTATATAAAGGCAGTAATTTCTGATGGATTCCTAATGCTCCTTTAGTATCATTCTTATACCACTTCTCTAATAGCTCTTTACACATATTGGGAGCAATATTAGAAGCTACGGAAGTCCACCCTACCCCACCTTGAGCGTTAAAAGCTAAGACTACTTCATCATTACCAGTTAAAATGTTAAAATCCTCTTTAACTATTGCTCTAATCCGCAATGGACGTTCTAAATCTACGCCACAATCTTTTAATGCTAAAATACGCAGTAGCTTGCTAAGTCTCAATATTGTCTCATCAGAAAAATCTACTCCGCTTCTAGTTGGAGCTGAATATAACATAATAGGTAGATTACACGCTTCATGCAATGCTTCAAAATGCTTATAAATCCCGTGTTGGGTAGGTTTTACATAAGATGGCGGACTAGCCATAAAACCATCTACACCGATTTTTGTAGATTCCGCTGCAAGTTCTCGTGCATAAGCAATATTATTTGATGAACACCCGCTTATTATAGGAATACGCTTATTAACGATTTCTACGCTAGTTTGCAGTAATAATTTATATTCTTCAAAGCTTAAACTACTACCTTCTCCGGTTGAGCCTGCAATTAATACTGCATCGACTTCATGCTTTATTTGATATTTTAAAATTCTCTCTAAAGCATATAAGTCTAACTTATTATCTTTAAAAGGTGTTATAAGTGCGGTAATTAAACCTTTAAATATGTTATGCATGATTTTTTTGATTTTAATTGTTTAGCTTATTAAATCGTCATTGCGAGAAGAATTACGTAGTAATTCGACGAAGCAATCTCAGGAGTTTGTTATTATTTGATGAGATTGCCACGCAGTCTACGACTGCTCGCAATGACGACTCGGTCCACGCACGGGCAATACCTCCTCACAATGACGTTTCTTCTACTCCCTAACAACACGCCCATACTCTTCTTTCAAACGATCTGCAATTTGATGATCATCGAAAGTAATCTTTTTATTGCCTAAATCTATAGAATCAATATTTTGTACCTCGATTGCCGTGCCTGTAACAAAGCATCCGGTAAAATCCTCTATTTGCTCTAATTTTAAACGCTCTTCTTTTACTTCGAGACCTAAATCTTTTGCAATTTCAATAATAGTCTGTCTTGTTATACCGTTTAAAAACCTATCAGCAATTGGAGTATATAATGTTTTATCTTTAACAAAGAAAATATTTGTTGTAGTGCATTCAGCGATATACCCTTCATAATCAAGTAATAATGCATCATCATAGCCAAGAGCTTTAGCTTCTTTTTTACTCGTTATTGCCATATTATATTGAGCGGCGGATTTAGATTGTACCGGCGTGCTATCAGGCATTGCTTTACGCCAGTGGCTTACATGCAAATTTATACCTTTCTCAAAAGATCTCGGCATAGACGGAATACCGGCAATCAAAAGATTAGTAGATAAATACTGATTAGTGATATTTAGCGACTCGTCTCCACTCCAAATAAGCGGTCTTATATATGCATCCTTAATATTATTTTGTTTTATTACAAGTTTATGAGCTTTCATAATCTCATCAACATTATACGGTACTTTCAAACCTAATGCTTCTGCTGATTTCATTAATCTTTCCGTATGTTCTTTTAGTTTAAAAACTTTGCCGTTATAAGCTCTCTCACCCTCAAATACCGATCCTGAATAATGCAGGCTATGAGTTAAAACATGAATCCTTGCAAATTGATAAGGAACTAAATCACCGTTAATCCAAACATGCCAAAAAATTTGCTCTAGTTTTATCATTGTCATTAACCTATATTCATATTAAAGTATTGTCAATAGTCATTGCGAGTAGCGTTGTTGCGTGGATCAAAAAACGCATTTGGTGTCATACCGTGGCTTGACCACGGTATCCAAAAAACAATAAAAAATACTAAAATCATGAGTATTTTTAACTGGATCCCGCGATCAAGTCACAGAATGACAACAGTGGAATTGATCCACGCAAGCAATACCGGCTTGCAATGATAGAAAAGCTAATACCAATTTTTCAAATTAAACGAGTATACATGCATACATACAAAGCACATATTTTAATCGTTGATGATGATAGCAGAATATTAGCACTTTTAAAGCAGTTTTTAAATAAAAACGAGTTTTTAGTATCAACGGCAAGCTCAGTCATAGAAGCTAAAAATCTATTAAAAACTTCTAATTATGATTTAATTATTTTAGATGTTATGTTACCTGAAATAACAGGGCTTGATTTTGCTACTACTATAAGGGATGCCGGTAATAATATTCCTATAGTTATGCTTACTGCTTTATCGGAAGCCGATGACCGTGTTAAAGGACTTGAAGCCGGTGCCTCTGATTATATAACTAAACCTTTTGAACCGAGAGAATTATTACTTCGGATAAATAACTTAATCAATAATTATAATAACTTTAAAAAAGAAACGAATATAATTAAATTCGGCAATAATTTTTATAATTCTGATACAAAAGAATTTACCAAGAATAATCAAATTGTATCTCTTAGCTCTACTGAACAAAAATTACTTGAGATATTAATAAAAAATTCCGGTAAATCTACTAGTCGTTTTGAACTTTCAAAAATAATGGGAGGGCTTAGTATGCGTTCTATCGACGTACAAATTACAAGAATAAGAAGCAAAATAGAAGACAACCCAAAAGAACCGAAATATTTAAAAACCGTGCGTAATGAGGGCTATGCACTTTATATCTAAATTATTACAGCATATTTTAAAGAGCTTCAGACAAAATGAATTTAAAAGCGAGCCTGCACAGCGTATAAAAATACGTGAACACAGTCGAGTCTTGAAAAATTCGCTTGTATCAAGTTCTTTGAAATATGCTTTACCGAGAACATTATTTGTACGGTTTATGTTTATTATAACCATTCCGATTTTAATAGGACAAATCGTTGCTATATTTTTGTTTTACGACCGTCATTGGTATAATGTTTCATATTATACTAGTACTATTATTATCAATGAAATAGAATCACTGATTAAAGAACATAGAAATAATTCAAGAGAGCTAACCCATTTATCGGAAAATTATCTTAATTTATCTTATCAATTTCAGCTTAGTAAAAAGTTATCTATAAAACAACCTAAATTAAGTGAGCCTCTAACTATATTTAAAAATATTTTAGCTACAAAAATCCATGACAAAAATATAGTTAAACTAAATAAAGAAAATAAAATTGAAGTATTTTTAGAATTAACAGATGGAATATTATATATTACTTTTCCTGCAAAGTTACTACTTAATCCTACAGTATATATATTTGTTTTATGGATTATATCTTTAACAGTTATATTACTTTCTGTTTCTATTATTTTCTCCAAAAATCAAATTAAATCAATACTCACTCTTGCGAATAGCATGGATAAATTTGGTCGAGGTGTTTTAAAAGGCAAAAATTTCAAACCTTCAGGAGCCTTAGAAATAAGAAAAGCAGGGCTTGCTTTTTTAAAAATGAAAGCCCGTATAGAAAAACAAATTACTAAAAGAACCACTATGCTTGCTATGATTTCGCATGATCTTAGAACTCCTTTAACAAGAATGAAGCTACAACTTGAATTGATGGAAGAAAGCGAGGAAATCAAAGGGTTAAAACAAGATATATTAACTATGCAGCAAATGATAAATTCTTATTTAGATTTTGCTAAAGGTGAAAGTACAGAAGAATTTGAAGAAATTTTATTATTAACTTGGATGGAACATCTTTTAAACAAATGGTCACATGTAGATATTGAATTTATAAAATCTACTAATTTAGATAAACTAGAAGTACGAATTAAGCCGAATTCTTTTGAAAGAGCCTTGTCTAATTTAATCGGTAACGCTATAAAATATGGAACTAAAATTAAGATATCTTCAAAAGATAATTCATCTACCGTAGCTATAATTATTGAGGATAACGGTCCCGGTATAGATGATACGGAAAAACACCTTGTATTTAAACCGTTTTATAGATCAGATAAAGCAAGACAGCTTGATAATGCAAGTAACGTAGGACTTGGGCTTGCTATTACTAAAGAAATAATAAACGATCACAAAGGCTCTATTTATTTAGAAGATAGCAAGGATTTAGGCGGACTATCGGTAAGAATCGAAATACCTAAAATATAGCTTTTGTTTTCTCGGTCATCCCGTGATTTATTCACGGGATCCAGGAAAATAAACAAAAAAAATAACATTATTAAGTTGTTATTCTGGATACCGTGGACAAGCCACGGTATTACATCGAGTACGTTTTTCGATCCATGCAGCAACATCTAAAATATAAAATAATGACTAACATAAAACATTTAGCAATAATAATGGATGGTAATGCTCGTTGGGCAGATCGGCATAACTTAACAAAATCTGAAGGGCATAAAGCAGGAGCCGATAAAATTCGTGAATTACTCCCTGAGTTTATTAATCTTGGCGTGCCGTACGTAACTTTATATACTTTCTCTTCCGAAAATTGGCAACGTTCAGGCAAGGAAGTAGATTTCTTAATAAAATTATTAAGTATTTATTTAAAAAATGAATTAAACAGTTTACATAAAAACGGTGTTAAAATAAAAGTAATAGGTAGGCTTAATTTATTAAGTAGCTCATTGCAAAAACAAATAAATAATGCTATAGAATTAACAAAAAATAATAATAAAATAACGCTTTGTATAGCTTTTAGTTATGGAAGTCGCCAAGAAATAGTTGATGCCTACACAAAAATTATTGCAAGCGGTAAAAAAGAAGTAAGTGAAAGCGATATACAACACGCTTTATATGATCCTGAAATGCCGGATGTAGATTTATTAATAAGACCGGGCGAGGTTTATCGCATCAGTAATTTCTTGCTTTGGCAAGCAGCTTATGCTGAATTATATTTCTCACCCAAATATTGGCCTGATTTTAATAAAGATGATATACTAGAAGCTATAACTGATTACTCAAAAAGGAAAAGAACATTTGGCAAAAGATAAACAAAATATATATTTAAGAATCCTGTCCGGTATAGTTTTAGTTCCGTTATTTGTTATAGCTATATTATGGTTTAAGCCTTTATTCTATATTCTAATGATAATAGTAGGTATGGGAATGTTCAGTGAATGGTATAATGTGACCTATTCTTCTATTCCTTATCTATTAATCGGGCTAATTATTATTCCGATTCCTATAAGCCTACTAATATTTTTAAGTATGGAAAATACCAATAGATGGCTTATTATGCTTTATTTTTGTATAATTTGGTCGGTAGATACTTTCGCTATGATTGGCGGCAAAACTTTTAAAGGAGCAAAACTTGCTCCAAAAATCAGTCCTAAAAAAACTTGGAGCGGTTTAGTTACGGGAGTATTATCAGCAGGTTTAGTTGCGGTATTAGTTAGTTTTATACCAAACTTTCATATTGAAAATTACTATTTTTCAAATAAAATTTATTTGTTTATAATTAGTTGTATATTAGCATTAATAGCTCAATTAAGTGATTTATTTATTTCATATTTTAAGCGAAAATTTAATATTAAAGATAGCGGTCATATAATACCCGGTCATGGAGGAGTACTAGACAGATTTGATAGTATTATTTTAACTGCTCCGGTATTATTTCTTATGAATATATATTTATGATAATACATTTAAATAATCATTCTAAAAAAATAATTTTAAATATCTTTTTAGCTTTACTGCTTGGATATTTTGTTTTTCATTGCATATATGGTAACAAAGGGATTATTGCATATTTAAAAGTAAATAGGCAGCTTGAAAAAGCTTATGATGAACTAAAAGGCTTACGAGCAGAAAGAGTAGAACTTGAACATAACGTCAAATTACTCCGAACGGAATCGCTAAATAAAGATATGTTAGAAGAACAAGCAAAGAAAGTTTTAGGAGTAGCTGCTCCAAATGAGCAGGTGTTTACAATAAAAGACACACCTAGTCAAAGGTAGGTATCGTCATTGCGAGCAGTCGTAGGCTGCGTGGCAATCTCATGAAATAATAACAAACTCCCGAGATTGCTTCGTCAAAACTTGCAGCTTTTCCTCGAAATAACAGGAAAACGAACCACACAACAACATTATTGATTAAAAGGAATTAAAAATCATTTATGACTATAAAAATTTATCAAAACGACCTACCTAATAATTTTGAACTTGAAGGAGATCTAGCTATAGACACCGAGACAATGGGGCTAAATCTACATAGAGATAAACTATGTTTGCTACAATTTAGTAACGGCAATGGTGAAGCTCATCTTGTTCATTTTACAAATCAAGATTATACAGCTCCTAATTTAAAAGCATTATTACTAGATAAAACTAGATGCAAGATATTTCATTTTGCTAGATTTGATCTAGCATCCATAAAAAAATATTTAAGTATAGATTTAGAAAATATCTTTTGTACTAAAATATCTTCAAAACTAGTTAGAACTTATACCGATAGTCATGGGCTTAAGGATTTATGCCGAGAATTGCTTAATATAAATATTTCAAAACAACAACAATCTTCCTATTGGGGTACTGACAATTTATCTTCAGAACAAAAAGAATATGCAGCAAAAGATGTGCTTTATTTGCATCAGTTAAAAGATATTTTACAAAAAATGCTACTTAAAGAAAATAGATATGAACTTGCCCAAGATATTTTCCGTTTTTTACCGACAAGAACTAATTTAGATTTACTCGGTTGGAATGAAATCGATATTTTTATGCATTAATTTAAATTAAGATAAGTTAATAAAAATATTAAATTATAATAAATTGACTTCAGGTATAAAATCCTGCACACTATTTAAGAGGCTAATTGATTTTTTAAATTACTTAGCCTACAATAGACTTATTGCATAATGTAGCTAATAAGGAAGAATTTGAAGGAAACACGGAAGTGCTTACCTGCCACAGTGTACCTAAAAGTACTTGAGGATGCGAGTACCGGATTGACATACAAATTTACCCTTAGAAGCAAGTTATATAAAAAGTTTAATTAATTAGTAACTAAAAAGGGGATCTTTATGACTAATAGAAAAAAATAGACGTACTAGATTCAGAGTAAGATTTAAATCTAAGTCTAGATAGTATAGCAAACCTCTGTTATCCTAGGGTTATAACTTGTGAAACAGAAGAATACACTTTAAGTATTGATGGCGGTGTTTTTGCCGCATTTTGGTGGGCAGCCAATTATATAATAGATAAAGTATTAATGCCAATAACAGACAATATTTACTATTACCTTAGAGAAGATCTAGGGCATTATGAAACTTCATCTTATCAGAGTTATAAGGGTGCTTCAAAAGGTACTTACCATAATAATTGCAGTAACTTTATAAATGAGACGAAGCATTATGACTCTTCATTAGATAAACATGAGGAGGTGGTTTTAGGTAATACTACTTTTTTTTGGGTTAGTATGGTGGTAATACAATAACAGTATGCTAGGTGTCATACTGCGGCTTGACCACGGTATCTAGAAACAACTTAAAGTACTAAATTTAGTATTTTAGCTGGATACCATGGAAGGACCATGGTATGACATTCTGACTAGTTTTTAATCCCCACAATCTTTCACTTCAAACAATAATATTCACAATTTTACGAGGAACGAGGATAATCTTCTTCAGTTCTTTTCCCTCTAAGAACTTTTGTACCTTTGGCAGACTGACGGTAATTTGTTTTATTTCATCTTCACTTACGGAAGTTTTAAACTCATAGGTATCACGGAGTTTGCCATTAACCTGCACTGCCATAATATATGTATCTAACTCTAGCATTGATTCATCAAATGCAGGAAAAGACGAATTATATAATCGCTCTTTATTGCCAAGCTTCTGCCAAATTTCTTCCGTAATATGCGGGATAAAAGGATTTAGTAGCTGTACTAAAACATTAAAGCCATGCCTTACGGTTTTAACATCAATTTTATCTTTGGATATTTCAGCAGATATAGCATTAGAAAGCTCACGCATACGTGCTATTGCTCTGTTTAGGGCAAAATGCTTTATATCTTCGGCGACATGCTTTATTGTAAAATGTACTAATCTATTTAACTCTTTACTAATTTCAGTTATATCATCTTTTAAAGAATCTATCGCCTCAAACATATGCTCAAGCCTATTAATAAAACGTGAGCAGCCTTCAATACCGCTTGCCGACCATTCTAGATCTTTCTCAGGCGGATTATCGGACAGCACAAAAAACCTAATCGCATCTGCCCCGTATTGCTCTTGCATTGTCTCAAGATCGATGAGGTTCTTTTTAGATTTACTCATCTTCTCAATGCGTCCCTGCACTACTCTATTATTGCTTTCTTTATGAAAAAATGCATTACCTTTTTTAACTACTTCTTCAGGATATAACCAATTATTATGCTCGTCTTTATAAGTAGCATGTAGCACCATCCCTTGAGTAAATAATCCTTTAAAAGGCTCACGAACGCTTACGTAATTCTGTTCGTTCATTACCTTAGTGAAAAACCTTGCATATAATAAATGCATTACCGCATGCTCTATGCCACCTATATATTTATCGACCGGTAGCCAATAATCACAAGCTTTTTTATCGGTCATATCTGTAGCATTGCTATTGCAATATCTCGTAAAATACCAAGATGATTCAAAAAATGTATCAAAAGTATCGGTTTCACGAACAGCCGGCTTATCGCATTTCGGACAATTAACATGTTTCCAACTAGGATGATGATCAAGCGGATTACCGTGACCGTCAAAATTTACGTCATCAGGTAACGTAACGGGTAAGTCTTTGTAAGGTACGGGAACTATGCCGCAAGCTTCGCAGTGAATCATAGGAATAGGACATCCCCAAAAGCGTTGACGAGAAATCCCCCAATCTTTTAGACGATAATTTACGCTGCGTTTACCTATACCTAGTTTCTCAAATTCCCCAATGATTTTTTGTTTTGCTTCATTACTAGTTAAGCCGTTTAGAAAATCTGAGTTAACCAAAATTCCATCTTCCATGTAAGCGGTCTTTTGTACATCAATATCTGCTTTTATTACTTGTTTAATAGGTAAATTCATTTTAACGGCTAATTCATGGTCACGTTCGTCATGAGCAGGACAACCGAAAACAGCACCAGTGCCGTAATCCATTAACACGAAATTCGTAATAATAACCGGCAATAT
>NZ_RAQN01000010.1:0-68836 GCF_003664375.1 Candidatus Rickettsia colombianensi | reverse complement strand
ACAATAATACCTACAACTCGGCAAAAACAATAGACTTGGAAAGCGCATCTGATAGACGGCCAAGGCATGACACATTTATTCGTAAAGCACTAGAAAACTCAATAGTTGCTAGAGAGTTCTTTGAAATGCATCTACCAAAAGAAATTAAAGCTTTGTTCTCTCCCCATACTCTTAAAATAGAGAAAGAAAGCTTTGTTGCGCCAAATCTTTAAAACTCTATATCTGATATTTTGTTTTCAGCTAAGTTTAATGAGGGTGCTGGGTATTTATGGATTCTACTCGAGTATCAAAGTACTCCTGATCACTTCATGGCTTTTAGACTCTTTAAATATATAATGGATATTATAACAAGACATCTGACTCTACATACAAATTGCAAACACTTTTACCTTTAGTATACCCACTTGTATTTTACAATGGACTAAAAAATATAATGCACCACGAAACTTCTGGGACCTATTTAAAAATAAGAGGTTAGTGCAAGATATTTGGACCAAAAACCACCAGCTTATTAATGTTCATGATATTCCAGACGAAGAGCTGAAGAAGAAAACTTGGGCAGGAGTATTGCAATTCTTCATGAAGCACCTACACGAGAGAGATTTACTGAAAAGATGGTATGAAGTAGCTGATCTATTGCCTCAAATTGTAGGGATGAATATCGGTATTGATTATCTAGAGCTAATTTTAACCTATACATTGATAAAAATAGAAAAATCTGATAAAATAGAGCTTGAGAAAATGCTCAAAAGCCACTTAAATACTGAATTTGGAGAAAAACTTATGACTAGCTTAGCTCACCACTGGGAACAACAAGGGGTAGAAAAAGGTATACAACAAGGCATGCAGATCGGAGAAGCTAGAGGAAAATATGAAGTAGCAGAGAATATGCTTGATGCTGACTCTGCTTCTGATTTTATTGCTAAAGTCACTGGTCTTTCAATGGACAAAATAAATAAACTCAAAAACAAGCAGTAGTCATCGAGAAGCCGGCATTACAAAACGAACCTGCTAATGCTAAATTGACTGTAGCTGTTAAGCCAAGTGCCAATAACGATAAATCTCAAGAAGGTATAAGTTTCTAAAGGACAAATCAAAGCAGCTAAAGCCTTCGCTTTAGCTGCAGCGCAAAAAGAGGCTCTTAAAGCTAAACTTGCTGGATGGAGAGAAGAATCGAAACAAATATTAAAATTACTGCCAACAAAATACCCCCTATGTTTCCCTATTCCTGCAAAACCGCTGGCATAGGTATTAGTAAGGAAGTTATAGCGACAGAAAAGGATCATTTTTCAAAACAACAGATTCGTAGATTTTTTAGAAGGTATTGCTCTGATTACAGATATAAAAAACTCCTTATTGAAGGAGCACAAAGATTTAATCTTGATGGGACTCTAGCAAGTTTAGTGGCTAAAGAAGAAGTGCCACCACAAACTAAAAATACCTTAAATTCTCTAAACCTAACTCAAACACCTAATTAAAATTAGACAAGATAATCTAATATTTATAATTTATAAAGTTCGTACCCTTAAGCTATTCAATCTTTATATTGCCTAAATATAATTGGTTATCTTTGTGTAATCATTCATAATATCTTTCAATAATCTAATTGATAAAATTAAAAAAGGTTATATGATGGGCCAGGGCAAGATAGTGGCAATATAAATCAACACCACTAATAAATAACTTTTTAATAAAACTAGAGAGATACAAATGAATGAAATTTTTCCACTATTACTAAATACATTCCACGCAATCTGGGGTAATACCAACACATGTGCAGATAGTAATAAAACAGTTGATGTTGTAAAACTTGGCAACATGTTACGTAGTCGCAAATATTATCTTATGGATCAGCAACTTATTTCTAGTAAATGTTTCCCTACTGACAATTGTTCACTCGATAAAGCAGTAGAATGCAATATTTTTGAATTTTTAAGCAAAAGTAAGAACTCTTTAAGCCTCAAAGCATATGTTGAACACATCAATGGTACCATATTTAGAATTGTAAACTCATTCGATAATACAAGAATCTTTGGGACAGAATATAAAATCTTTAGTCCTGATAACACGCCATTATTGTATGAACATCAGTGTCTTACAGATGAGTCAGTATTGATTAAAAATGTGCATAAGGTAGTGCTACAAGGTCATGATATATCTATACGTACACCAAAAACTGGAAAATGTGGTATCTTCCTTATAGAATATATGTCTGATAAGTTAAAACACATGCTGCAAGAAGTCACACCTGATGTAGTTAATAACACCACTTCATCTATACTAGACTTCTTCTTTACAACTGTAACCGAAAATACAAGCTTAAACTATACTAGTAATTATGAAGTTATAGATTATAATAGTACCAATAGTACTGATATTAGTAACTACGATAAACAATATAGCCAAAATAGTACTATGCTCGTAGGCGGGTTAGTTTTAGCATCAGCCGTATCAATTACATATTTACTAACTCATATGTATAATAAATACTGTAAGAAAATACCTGTGGCGCAAACAGAAACTGCTGATATTAATATTGGTAATCCTGCTCTAATGAAGATTAATAGTAGAAAAGCTACAATATGTTACAGTGATAGTTCTTCGGCAGATGGGACGGGGTATGCTACTGTAGACATTTCTAGTAAGAGGGCTAAATATACAAAAGTTACATATGATACTTCAAATCCCTCTAGCTCACATTCTGACGATCACGAAAGAATGGAGTTAATGAGTTCAACTGATAGCAATATTCACGATAGCAGTAGTGTCAATTCTCATAGACTTGCAGAGGACAGAGACTCTAAGATACCAATATATGATAATTATGAACCAGTCTATGATTACCCGCGACTACCACCAAGACCTACAACTGTCATCGAACACCAAAACTTACAACATCATGATGATTCTAGCCTTTTAGGATTAAGTGAATTTCCATGATAATTGCTCGTTGAAATAATAACACATTTTATATAAAATCTAAGGACTTTATACGGTTATTTAGCAAAATTCAATAGAATAAGATCAATTGGATCTTGACATCCTACTCACTTCTAGATGAAAAGTAGCATTGCTACTTTTCATCTAGATTTTACATGGTAATCCCCCCATTTTTAATGGTAATAAAGAGTAGAGAGTTAAGCCGCCAACGTTATACCACCTATAGCAATATTTGGTCTTTCATTATTATATGACCAAAGCCATTTAGTGGCAAGGTCTTGTACCTCTTGTTGTACTCTTGTATTATAAAATAAATGCTGGCTCAACCAATCATATCTTACAGTCCTATTATATCTTTCAATATATGCATTTTGCTGAGGTTGACCTGGCTGAATGAACAACAACTTGATCTTTTGCTTTTTTGACCACTTGCTCAATAATTTACTTATATATTCAGGTCCATTATCACAGCGTATAGATTTTGGTCTGCCTCGCCATTCTACAATTTGATCTAGTGCCCTTATGACTCTTTCTGCCGGTAGCGCAAAGTCAATCTCAATACCAAGACCCTCCCTATTAAAGTCATCAATCACATTAAATAAACGATATCTTCTTCCATTCTCTAAACTATCGTGCAGGAAGTCCATAGACCAGCAATCATTTATTGTTTTAGGTACTATAAGCTTCTCAGACTTTTCTCTAAGTAATCTTTTCTTAGACTTTATTCTCATATGAAGTGCTAATTCCTTATATATTCTGTATACACGTTTGTGATTCCAACCAAAACCTTTGATATTACGCAAATATAAAAAGCAAAGACCAAAGCCCCAGGTCTTTTGATTATTGGTTAAATGCTATTAACCAACTAGCTATAACATCATCCTCAAATGATACCTTCTTCTTATATCTATAGCAGGTTCCACTGACACAAAAGATCTTGCATACGGTTCTTATAGCAATACCTCTTGCTTCAGATATCATTTTAGCCATCTCTTGCCTTTGAGATGGCTTTCTTTACTTTTTTCAAGTACTTCCTTGAATATATCGGCTCTTAACCTTTCCTCAGCATACATCTTTTTAAGTCGGGCATTCTCCGATTCTAATGCCTTTAGCTTGGTAATCATCGGTAAATCCATACCTCCATACCTGGATCTCTATATAGACATGATTTGGCTGTCACTATGCTTTGATATAGTCATTTTACAGAAGCTCCTTTTTTGTTATTAGAAAATTCTACTCTTCTTGTCGATTTTTTTTAGGGAGGATTACCTTCTCTTATGTTTTTGATCCTGTGTTTTCACTTACTTTGATTATAATTTTTTAACTAATATCCATACTCCACTCTCTTAACCCCTGCACTAGAGCCAAGCCTCTGTATAACATGAGAGTAATTATTACGCACCCAATCCGCCATAAATCTTGCTGGCATTGTAAACTTTAGTGTAGAAGTATCATGGCACTCCTTCACTACTGCTTTTTCAAACCAAGCTGTATACATAGCTTCTCCTAACTCTTCAATTAATCCTTGTCTGATATGATGCCATGCTGTATTTGCTGCGATCGTATCTAATCCCCCACTTTTCGCTAAAATACCTGCATGTGTATCATTGACACAATATCAGATGTTATGATTTTAGGATATAGCATTACCTTTTCTTCATCTCTCCGCTTGCTTTCATTTCTTGTATCCTCCACCTCTTCTACCTCCTGCACATAATAACCATTCATTCCATATACTGTTTCTAGCTTCTCACTTAAGATCTCTATTTGTCGCTCGCTTAAAGCTAGGTTACTTGGAATTAATACAGTTATAAAGCTGTTGTTGGCACTTATCTTAAACTCTACTTGAGTTAGTATTGAATACGCTATGGAAGTGCTAAATCTTCCTGCTATCTTCTTCTTTACCTGCATTTCTTTACTGGTTCAAATGAATTCTCTATTTGGCTTAAATATTGCTCATGTTCTAACATGTTTTGCTCTTCAGCACCTATATTACAACTGAATCTAAATGTTGTATGATTAACAAGTGGTCCTTAATGTTTTTCGCTCGCAAGCACTTTCTCCATATAGCTTAAGAAGATAAATTTATTCTTAAATTTCTTTTCAGGATATTTGATATATAGCTTCAATAGTAATTGGTTTACAAAGTTAGTGCTAAATCCCCTGTTTGCTTTGAAGTTAAGTATATCTACATCTTTTTCTGATAGTGGATAGAAATGCCTTAATTCTTTATTTTCAGATATATCTTTGATGGTTCTTGCAACAATCTCGGGGTGTATATTAGCACAAGGTAGTTTAAGACTAGATAGTATTCTTCCTTAGAAACAAAACAACCAGCTTCAGAATCATTTAAAAAAGAAGAATTGTTATAAAATTCAGATGGAAACGAGCTTTGCTCGTTTTCCAAAAACTCTTTTTTGAAATTTTCTTCAGATTTATATATATTCGAAGAATCATTTACAGATAAATTCTTAAGATTTACATCTATATAATCTATATTTTTAATAATACTGTTCTTTAATACAAAGTCTTTATTATATAATTGACCAGAATCAGTGCAAGGAGGGTCATATTCTGTGCATTTCCATTCTTTAGCGATTTCTAAGGCTTTATTGTTATTACACTCAATTACTATTTGTTGCTTTTGCTCTTTCTGTTTTTTCTGATCATTGTTATTTATGAGAGATATATTCAGAAGAGATATTTGCCATAAAGATTTATCAGCCCTGCTATTATAATTATCATTGTTTCTGATAACTAGCTTATCTCGCTTAATAAGATTATTATCTTCTAAATCCTTTAATGCTCTAGAAATAGAATTTCTATGTAATGTAAGTTCTTTCTGTAATTCTTGATAAGAAGTGACAATAGAGTGCAGATTATTAGTTATAGAGTGATCATGGTCATAAGCATGATCTAAACATCTTTGTAATCATTCTTATTGCTGTTACTGGCATCAATATAAGTCTCTGTAGTTATCCTGTTGTCTTTGTCCTTACGTCCGTGCCTCTGTTACCTTTATCATTATTACTAGATAATGAAGATTTATAAATCTTTGTAAAAAGATAGAGTGTTATAGTCTTTGCTGTTGCAGAAATGCTTCAATTAGCATTTAATTGCTTTAAGAACTCATAAGGTACTCTTATAAACATCTTAGTTTTTTCAAGATGTTGCCTTTTTCCTTCTATGGTTGGCACAAAGATATTATCTATAGAATCTAACTTATATGACTTAGAGTGACGTGTTTTGTATTATCGATATCACCTAGATCAAACCTATCAGGTTCATATTTAAGATCATTAAAAACCTTATCAGGTATTGTTGTGGTAATAATGTTACGTTTATTCTGACCTTGATCGTTCTTATCTCTAGTAATAATGAAATGTCCTTTATCTTCCAGGGATTTCTGAAGCACCAATACTTCAGATTTAGAGCAAGATAGTCTTTCTGCCCAGCTTTTAGCAGGTAGAGATATAGATCTATTACGTCCCTTAGAGAAGTTAATACAAGAAAGCCCATCAGCTAAGATGTAGTACATTAAATATAAATTATCATATTATATGGTACGTTTAGGAATTTAAGGTTGCATTGAATTAATCTAAACCAAATAAAAATGAGGTAAGAAATGAGCTACATTGCTAATTGGTTCAATAATGCAACTAGAGTTGTAAGTAAGGCGAAAAAAACTGTTTCCAATTTTGCCAAGTTCATTAATAAGGTTGAGGCCAAGGTTGCTCATTTAGCAACGGATCTCGCATATAAACTTGCTAATGGAAATGACATATATAAAGATCATGAACTTAAAATCATTAAAGAATTAGGTGATGACTGGAAAGTTCTATGTAAATCTTCTGATGATGCTGATACCAATCAAAATGGTTATAAGTCCGTTGTATTTATAAATCAAAATACTAAACAAATACTAATGGCTACTGCTGGCACAGTTCCTACAGACATACATGACTTAAAAGATGATGCTTATATAGCAGCCGGTACATTCCCTAATAAAGTGGATCAAGTTAAATCTATGATTAATTATATCTCTAAGTTACTTGGGGCTGATGATATTGATAGCTATACGTTTAATGTTACAGGTCATTCTCTTGGAGCAGTTTTAACTGATGTTACTGCTTTTGATATTATGTCTAGAGGCTTAAAGCTTGGAACATCAGTAACCTTTGATAGCCCTGGCTCTAAGAATGTAATACAAGCAGCAATAACCGCTAAAGTATTTAGCAATACAGTAGATACTACTATTGAGGAGTTAGCAGAACATTGTGTTATATATAATGCAAAACATAATATTATCAATTACAATCCTATTATAAATAGTCCACATATCACGGAACCAAAATTAGTTATTCCTATAAAACAAGTTATAATGCATGATATACCTACAGTGTAGTCGGGAATATTTAGTTATACTAGTTATTTAGCTGGTAAAGTAGGAGAAATTGTTGAAACATGCTCAAGTTATTTAGGTATTAAAAGAACTCGAAAGTCTTAAAGGGCATTCTCTTATAAACTTTGCTAATTTATGTGAAAAACCTGTTATTGATACTTTAGGATGGGAGAAAACCATAGATGGAACCTTATTGATAAAGGATTTCAAAGGATCAGATCGTATCACTTCTACAGGTAACGATGTTGTAGTTATTAAAGAAAATGATATTGATGATGATACTATATCAATATCATCAAGTGAATTTAATTATGATGATTTAGAGCGTGCATATAACTATCATGCTAATAAAGCATTAGTATTAGGTGCAGATGCAGAGTTTCCTTCTTTAGAAATTATAAACTAATCTTGTTATATGTATAAAATCAAATCTTGACTTCTTTGCAAAAAACAAGCATATCTATTATTTGTAACAAAAATTAGTATGTACCATGAAGATTAATTATGAAGATATATCTTCTTACACCACAGCTCTATGTACTATCGCTGGGGCGGCAGTAATAGGCCCCTTATTAATTATTAAAGATAAAGTGTCAGCTATTTTAGATGCTCGTAAAAACCCAGCACAAGAATATTCGTGCTAAACTGCCCCAGCCCAGTACAATTCTAGTGATATATCTTTAGCCAAATATAAAGATAATGATGGCTGGAATGTGATCACCATAATTGGTGATCATTCTATTGATGCTACTTAAAACAATGGTATGAGCTCTTCTGACAAGTACTGTTGCGACGTCCTCACGAAAGGTGATTTCTAGCTATCATACAGATACTAAGATTTTTGGGCTAAACAACCTATGTTGTTTATATCTCCCAAAGCGACCCGTCCCCAGCCGTTAGAGTATATTTATAGTAGCATTCGTATCAGCATGTATTTCATATCCGCAATGTATACATGCATATCATTCTTGACGAACCCTGCTATTTTGATCTATTGCTACACAATGACTACACTTCCTAGATGTGTTAACTGGATTGATTAAGCAAAATGTACCGCCAGAATACTCTTGCTTGTACTTTAACATAGTTTTAAAATCACCCCAGCCATTAGCTAATATTTCTCTATTAAGTCCCGACTTAGCCTTTACATTTACTCCAGGATTTTCCTTTGTACCTTTTGCAGATTTACATTCAAGATTTTCAAGTCTTCAACAACAACAATTGTGTGTTTTTTGTTTAGTATTTTTTTAGACATTTGAGTATTAAATACTATTCCTAGTATCTCACTAGCATGTGATACGGGATGTATAACTAGAGCTTTTTTAATTTCCTCAGGTATCTCAGCTAAATCACACTTATTATCTTAGGGATGATTACTTCCTTAATTCCCTCTCTTACTGCAGCTGTTAGCTTTGCCTTAAGTCCTCCTATTTCAAGCACCATACCCTTTAGTGTAATCTCACCAGTCATTGCTATATCTTGTCGGATCTTCTTGTTACTGAGTAGTGAGTAAAGAGCTGTATATATAGTGATGCCTGCAGATGGTCCGTCCTTAGGTGTTGCACCTGCCGGCAAATGTATATGTATGTCATGATTCTTTAGGATGTCATCGCTGATTTCTTTGGTTTTAGAATCTATACTTGATTTTAAACAGGTCATCGCAGCATCTATTGACTCCCTCAATACTTCTCCAAGTTTGCCTGTGGCTTTAATCTTGCCGTCACCCTTATACTTTGATGCTTCTATTTTGATTAAATCACCTCCCATTGCTGTATGAGCAAGACCGTTGATCATACCAATAGTAACTTCATCATCTTGAAGTTTTTGTTTATGGTACTTAGAGTGTTTGAAATATTCATCTATAGTTTCTTTAGTTAATTCAATCTGTTCATGCTTCATTTCAGCTAAAAGAGATTTTTGTACCAACTCCCTGATTTTTCGCTCAATGTCTCTTACTCCTGATTCTCTAGTATAGTTCTCGATTATGTACCTGATTAGTTCTTCTGAGATCGTGAATTTGTCGCTTGAGACATTTACCTCTTCTATTAGTTTTGGTATGATGTAATCCTGTGTGATCTTTACTTTTTCATTATCTGTATAACCACTAATATCTATGATCTCTATACGGTGTAATAGTGGATATGTATATTATCGATTGAGTTTGCTATTGCGATGAAAAATACTTTTGACATGTCATAGCCAAAATCAAAGTAATCATCAGTAAAGCTATCATTTTGTGATGGGTCTATTAACTGCAGTAATGCTCCTTCAAGTGCTGAGCCTCTTTCTTTGCTGATTTTGTCTATTTCATCTAAGATCATTACGGGATTGCTACTACCTACTTCAGAAAGTAGTGATAGTGCCTTACCTGGTTTCGCCCCAACATAAAAATCCATACAACCCCTAATCAAACACTCATCTATTGCACCGGCAAGTGATAATGTTACGATTTAATGCTTTTGATATTATTTTAGCGATGGATGTTTTGCCTACTCCAGGAGCACCAACCAAACATAATATCGGAGGTTTTGCGTTTTTAGAGTTTGCCATGAATACTAGGGATTCTATGATCTTCTGTTTAACACTGATAAGACCATAGTGATTATTGTTTAATATCTTTTCTGCTTCTATAATATCGATAGATGCTTCATCATATTTGCCCCATGGAAGTCTAAAAAGATAGTTTAGATATTTTTCAACATAACTTTTTTTATTACTACCATTCTGTAAACTTTTTAAGCTTGCTATTTTCTGCTCTGCTACTTTTCGTGCTCCGGGCGATAGTGGCGTGTTCTCTAATAATACTTCAAAATCTTTATCTCTTGCTTGACATGCTATGGCGTCTAGTACCATCCTTTTATCTACGATTGCATTCTCATATTTAGGATCGAGTGCTATGGCTTTGTTATACTCTATAATTGCTTCTTGGTGTTTTTTAAGTCCGTATAACGCATAACCTTTATGGCAAAATTTAGGGGCATACTTAGGATCTAATTCTACTGCTTTATTACAACACTTAATTGCTTCGTCGTACTGTTTTAAAAAATTATAAGCGTTGCCTTTGCTGTAATAAGCTATTGCATTATCAGGATTTAGCTCTATTGTTTTATCATACTCTTTTATCGCCTCTTCGTATCTCTTAAGCTCAAATAGTGCAGTACCTTTGTTACTATAGGCTATTGCATCATCAGGATTTAACCCAATAGCTTTATTGTACTCCTCTATCGCCTCTTCATATTTTCCAAGGTGCCATAGACTATTTCCTTTGTTATAGTACGCGTTAGCATAATCAGACTTTAACTCTATTGCTTTATCAAAAGCTTTCATTGCCTCCTCGTATCTCTCAAGCCAATTTAATACTACACCCTGCTAATAATATGCTTCAACAAAATCAGGTTTTAATATAATAGCTTGGTCAAAAGCTGTAATTGCCTCTTTTCTAAAAGAATAATCAAACTTACTGAGATTTCTACCTAACTCACAGTAAAGCTTCGGATCATTTGGCTCTAATTCTATAGCTTTCTCATAACAGGTATGTGCTTCAACAACTCTACCTACCTTAGATAGTAATAAGCCTTGATTATAATAAACACCAGAACATAATTTGTTTATGGCTCTGTCATATGCTTCCTCCGCTAATTCTCTCTGACCAATTAAAGATAAGCTAGCTCCTTTGCCTAAATAAGCTTCACCAAACATATTCTCTTCATTAAGAGCTGTAGCTTGATCGAATTCATTCAAAGCCTCCTCATATCTTTCTAGCTTATATAACTTATAGCCTTTATTTAAATGATTAAATTGGTCATTGCTCTCTAAATTTGGTATATGCTCTGTCATTTACTTATCTATTAATTTTGTTCTACTAATGCTTTTGAAAAAATCCTTGGTTTTAACCTGTAAAGTCCTATCTTTTAGATAATTTATGGTACTGGTTTTATGAATCATGGCTAATTTAAAGTTAGGATTTATAGTACTTGCTTTGCTAAAACATATGACCGCTTCTGCGTAATCAGGCTCTAGCTCTATCGCCCTATTGTAGCAGCTAATAGCTTCATTATGTTTTTCTAAAGCAGCTAAAGCATACCCTTTTTCATTATAGGCTTCGGCATAATCAGACTTTAACTCTATTGCCTTGTCGAAAGCTTTAATCGCCTCTTCCATATACTTTAACTTCAAAAGCGTTTTTCCTTTGTAATGATAATAACTAGATCGAGTAATAATATTACTTGTTTCCTCGAAAGACATTAAAGCTTCCTTATATTCTCCATTCCCATACAAGCTCTGACCTTGCCTATAATAATGTTCTGCATCATTTTTAGGTCTAATAAATTTTTCAAGTAAGTTGATTATAGGCTCGTAGCCCTCTATTAACTCCTCATCTTTAATTTTTGTTTTTTCATCTATAGCCCGTGCTAATAACTCGTTCAGTGCCACTATGCCATTTTTATATACTTTTAGGTTAAATATATTTGTGTGATTTTCACTGAATTTTTTTTCATCCAGACCAGTTGTTCTCATGCCCTCATTACATAGTGCAAGTGCTAATGCATAACTCTTTATATTTTTTTGGCGTATCTTTATTTCTCCCGCTTCTGCTATATTCTTTTGATATTCTATATTGTTTATACAACACCTACTTTCTAAGTATTAATTTAAGACTAATTCTTTATGTTTTTATTGACAATATTTAGGCAGGTAATACCTACCTATTTGCCTTAAAGACTTTTTATTTTTGTTATTTTTTTGATTTATTGCTCTTGCTGTTTTAAAGGCCGATTTTCAGCTTTAATACTCCTTGATGTGCTTTTGCATCTAATGTAGCTGTTAGCATCATAGCCGATAGAAGGCTTGTAGTGACTACTCTTGCTATCTTGCAGGACTTTAATTTAAAATTAAGATTGTGGATGCCACTATACTTCTTGCTGTAATAGTTCTCGCTACTACTGCTAGGTAGGAAGTAGTCGGACTCTAGATATTTTGATTGATTTATGCCATGATCTGCAAATAGAATATACCAATTCCACCAATCATGCCACAATCTCCACCGGTAACACCTATTGCCTCGGCAATGATACCACTAGTGCCACCAGCTCCCCCAATACCCCCTATAGCACCAGCTATGCCTGATTTGGTTAGTGATACAAGTATAGGAGGGAAATCAGAAAATAGGACAGCATTGTTTGAGTCAATAAGAAATTTCGGCAAAGGCGTATTAAGAAAGGTAAAGAAAGAGCCAAAGCCAGTAGTTGTATCTAGCGATAGTGGTGATTTAATGAGCCAGTTATACGATACGCTTGAGAGAAGAAGGGTGCTAAGCCAAAGAAAGTAGTGAAACAATCCTTAATACTAACTACTGAGGAGCAAGCACGGAAGAAAGCAGAGAATTTAGCAAGAGCATCAAGTATTCGCGAGCAGAACAAGAAGAAGTGGGAGGAGGCAGTTAGGAAGAATGAAGAAATAGCGCGGGAGAGACGTAGGGCTGAAGCTGAGGCAGTCAAAGCCAGGATAGAGCAGAAAGCGAGAGAAAGAGGTGAACATAGGGACGGTGTGGTCATGGGGATTGATCCAGCACTACATCACAACATAGTATCAGATCTAAGATCTGAGATAGCAAGTCTTAGAAAGCAATTAATAGATTTAGGCAGCACTAATGTAGCAAGCACAACAGGAAATGGCTCAGGAGAGCCTATATACATCAAGCCTATAGATACTATCAGTATAGCAAGTAGCAACGCAGTATGAAGAACCTTGGAGCGATCCTGACATAGAGATAGGAAAAGGATTTGCATCTGAATTCACACAACATAAGCAAATTGAGCTATCAGCATTTAGCAGCTCAGAAAACCTGCAGATTTCAGAAGCTAATTCATTAAGCGAGGAAGAAGCGAAAGTAATAAAGATGCTAGATGAGGCAATAGAAGATAGCGGCTATAGCAGATCTAGCTGTTCAAGTGTTGATAGTAGGAGTGAGGACGGGGGTGCTAACCTTGATGATGATTGGAGTGATGCAGATAGTTCTGAAAATACTGACGGATATGACACCGTATATACGAGTAGTGGCAGTGAATATTCTGACGATAGCATTGATGAGAACGATATACCATTTTCACCACCAACAGAAGAAAAGCTAGCAGAGTTAGAGAAGCTTAATGAAGTATTAAATTCTGATCAGGTAGGAGCAATCTCTACGGAGTCTCTAGAAGAAACAGATCAATCGCTAAGCCTTGCTGATCATGACGACACTATAGAAGTTAGTATTTCTGCAAGCAACAAAGCTTCTAAGGAAAGCAGTACAAGAAGAAAGTACATCACCTAGCAATCTTGTATATGGAGCATTTATATTTGTTGTGCCGATGATTTTAATGAGTGGCGGCTTTGCTAAATATATGACATATCTAGTAATTATTGTATCACTGCAGCTATGGCCGGCATTAAATGCAATACTTAATATGATTATGGAGACCTATAGTGATTTTGCTGAAGGCTCAAGGCAGGTTATGAGTTATGCTGCGGTATCTACAATGTATAAGAAGATAGATACGATAGTAACTATTGCCGCATCGCTTCAGATGTTAGTACCATTTCTATCTTTTTGGTTAACCAAGCTTGGAGGTGATATGCATTTAGCCGGCAATATCGTTGGAGGCGTGCAATCTGTATCAGGCGGGGTTGGCGGCGAAGTTGCGACCAACAATAAAAACTTTGATAATTACAGCAGCGGCAATCAGCAATACGGCAACACAAGTGCCAATAAAGTAGATACCAGCATGCAGTATTTTGATGGCACTAATAGAGCTCAATATGCAGATGGCACAGGAGAGTTTATTACGCAATCAGGTGAGCAAGTATTCTCAGGTGGTAGTGGTTATACCGTGTCAGTAGGTAATAGAAAGCTTAGCGAAGCAGATGATACCCAAACACAGTTAAGTCAAGGTTCGCAAATCATGGATAGTATGCTTGAGTCAGAGAGACGAAGTCTCGGCAATGCTCACGGTACAACAATATCTAGAACATCAGATGGGGTTAAAGCGGTGATGGATAAAATGCAGCAAGGACAAAGCTTTAATTTTGAAGAACTAGGAGAGCAAGGGAAATCTGCAAGAAAGGTCATAGATCATGCACAGGATTTGGTCAAGAACTACGGATATAATAATCGTCAAGCTGCCGAAGCTGCGGTCAAAGCCTCAGCGTCCTTTGGCACACCTCTCATGGGCATCACCGGTAGTGGTGCATCAGTTAGTGTTGATGGTTCAATAACCGCTGGTAATGAAACGAACCAAGTATTAGAAGATAGAACAAATGATTCTAAAGGACAAAGCACAAGTGAGGACTATAACAACCTAGTTAAGGTATTATCGAATGAGAATTGGTCACGAGAGCATGGCTTAGATTAAAGTTTAAGTCAAGGAGTACACGCGGCATCTATGGAGGTACAGCGAACCGAAAGACAACTTGCTGTCACTCAAGATAAAACGGAGCAATATCATAGAGCAGAAAATTGGCAAAGAACGCACGGAACTAGTGCTAATAACGATGTACGTCATGAAGTCCAGCAAAACTTAGAGAGAGCGTACGGCGTATCCTCTAAAGAGGCTCACGATATGATAGAGAGAAATGATCCAAGGTTTAGACAAGTTTGGCAAAACCGCATCGATCATAGAGCAGCAAATGTTTTAGCATCAGTCTCAGCAGGACATAGTAGAGTAACGGGCGATAACGCATCCTCGAGGTTAAACGAGGCAAGTAGTAATTATGAACAGCAAGTCGATAAGCAAGCTATTCAGAATTTTGCTACTGCTAAGAATGTTGCCTATAACGAGATGGGAGGCATTAATTATGATCAGGCAAAAGCAGATATAGGTATCAAAGAGCAAGAATTAAAAGGACAGTTCCAAAAGATACAATATGAAAATAGTGGTACATATCAAGCTATGCAGGAGAAAAATCTAGAGTCAGCTCAGGCAACACAAGAAGCAGTCAATATACGTGAGGAAGATAGAATAGGACAGGGCTGGACTGCAAATAATTTAGTGAAAGGCGGAGCTGTATTCGATGATGGTATAGGAGGAGTTAAAAACCCCTCAACTATAAAACCATCAGATGATAAATAATAAAAATTATTTTCTATGGTAAATATTACCAGGTAGGTAAGAGTATAAGGGACTATTACGACGACGAGATGCACCGCTAGATGATTGTGATAATGCTGATGTATTTTGTAAAGTGTGTGGTGCTACATATCCTGCATTTGCAGGTTTAGCAGTCCAAATATTTTTATTAAATAACCAAGTGATAGGGCATTGCAATACAACGAAATATAAACAAGCAGGGGCAAATAGTATAAATGAACAAAAAGTATCAAAAATGAACTCTGGCACATTGTATTTATTTTTAAAGAACGAAACTATTGCCACACCAAGAGCGATTAGCAACACTAACCATACTAAAGAACTAGGTTGTTTCTTTTCTAAAAAAGATTGCCCTTCGCTATTTAAGAAGATTTTTGCCTCAGGGTCATATTTGACTGGGTTATTTCTAACAACGATAAAAGGTACAAGAATGAATGATAACCACATATCGGCAGAAGATAAAAATGGTGAATGCAGTACTTTTGTTGCAATTAAAGATAAACTAAAGCCAGTAGACATACCAAACCAAAAGATAAGATTCCAAAAATTATCCTTGCTTATAGGTTGTTTAAAAATACTATATTATTTTTTGCTATTGCTCATATCATACCTAAAAGTTAAATATCATACATATATCTTACCTTGTTTAGTACGTCCGTGCAAATTAATACGTTACTTTTTAGCGTATTTTTTAATTACTTTAGGAGCTCAGGCAAATTTTGCATCCGATATGCCACAGCTTATACACACAGTTGAAAAGGAGCATGGAATTCCAAGCGGATTACTAGCTGCTATTGCAGAAGTTGAGTCCGGTTTAAAACCATATGCAATCGGTGTGTCAGGTAAATCTATTAAAGCAAGCTCTACAGAAGAAGCAAAACAGATCATTAAGGAGTATTTAGCAAAAGGCATCACTAATATTGATATAGGCATCATGCAAATAAACTGGCGGTGGCATGCTAAGGAGTTTGATCAAGACCTAGATAATATGCTCAATCCTTCACAAAACATCATTTATGCCGCTCAACTGCTGAAATCACTACACGAAAAGCATCAAAGTTGGCAGAAGGCAGTAAGGTACCACTCTGCTAAAGGTGAGTATCACCGTAAATACTTAAAAGCGGTATTAGTATCATGGCTTAGACAAAACTAAATCACAACATAGAAAAAAGAATAATACAGGAAAATAGATACTAAAATGTTAGATGATTACACTAGGGGCGGACAAATCTTCATACATAAAATAAGGATGTTCAGGCAGGTTATTGGAGTGTCAACATTTTGGTCTTTTGTTATTGCAGCTTTGTTAGTAATTTTCATAACTTTGCCACAATATAAAGCGATTAATATGTTTGCTGCCAAAACATATATGAGAGCATCTTTTGTAGAGTTTATTTGGGATATAACACCTAAAATCTCTGAAGATTCAAAGAGGCAGAGCCAAGGATAGATATATATGATATGTCCATGATAGGGCATCAAGGAATGTTAAAGTCGCAACTATCTTAAATACGCCAAAATATAAGCAATCATATATGATGCTTAAACAATATATAGCAAGTACCTCGTTATTAGCTGCAGGTAGTACAGTCTTTTTAGTGTTGATAGTGTTTGTGGTATGGAGCAAATTTGGCAAAACTGCAAGAGCGACAAAACATATAAGCGGCAGTACTATTAAAACCGCATCAGAAGTAAAAAAATATCTCAAAAAACATAATTTAATAGGCAAGTTTCACATAGGTAACATGCCTCTAATCAAGGATACAGAAACTAGGCATTTCTTGATCACAGGCAGTACTGGTAGCGGTAAAACTAATCTCATTAATACACTGCTACCGCAAGTTAGAAGCACAAGCACTCAGCTATTGTAGTAGATCAGACAGGAGAGATGATAGAGCGGTATTATGATCCAAATAGGGGCGATATCATATTTAATCCATTAGATGCTCGCTCTCATTCATAGGACTTTTGGCAAGATGCGACATCTCATAACGTAGCAATAGGCGAGGTAGATCCAAGACTTAAAAATTTGCTAAAGTTCTTTTTTCTTTTGATAAAAGTAGTACGGGAAGCGGTAATGATCAGTTTTGGCAAAATAGTGCCGAGATACTATTTACCTCATGTGTAGAGAGTTTAATCAAGAAAGATTACCGCACTATTACTGCTCTTAAAAAGATACTTACTAAAGTAAATAGGCAAGATTTAGCAAATTTACTGCAATGCACAAGAGCAGCTAGATATTTCTCAAAAAACAATAATACTACTGCAGAATCTATTTTATCAGTCATGACTACATGTGTTAGACCAATTTGTCTTCTGCAAGATACTAAGAAGTGCTTGTCTTTAAAGAAGTATTTTCAAAATATTGAAAATAGAAGTAATAGCTGGCTGTTCTTATCAAGTAGCTTGTCACAACGGGAAGTAACACTTCCGCTTCTTGCTTGCATATTGGAGCTTGCAGTTTCTTATTTAGTCGAATCAGGCATTAACGAGCAAAGACGTATGTGGTTTGTGATTGATGAGGTGGCAAGTCTTGGTAGGCTCAATTCACTCTCGGCATTGCTTGCAGAATCTCGAAAATATGGTGGTTGCGTAATGGCAGCAACTCAGTCTTTAAATCAGCTCTTTGATAAATATGGTCATTATGCAGGTAGTACTTTATTTGATCAGTTTGCTATTAAATTCATGTTTAGAAGTACTGATCCAAGTACTGCCCGTTTAATCACTGATATATTTGGCAATATTGAGTACGCATCTCAACAAAAAAATACCTCCTATGGAGCACACGAACATAGAGATGGTGTTTCATATACAGAGCAGGAAAAAAGAAAATCCTTAATCACAACGAACGATATAGCAAGCCTTAAGGATCTTGAATGTTTTGTAGGTCTTCCTGATCCGCAAGTACGCATAACAAAGCTACAACTTTCTCCGGCAAAGGTAGCACGCCAAAATAAAGGTTATGTTCCTTTGTCTGAAGAAGCAGCATGAGAGGTAAAATTAAAAGAAAGAATACAAAGCAATGATGGGGCTACTGAAAATACCCCACTAGGTTCTATGGCAAGTACAGGTCGCGATATTAATGAAATATCTGACGAAGAGTCTGTAACAGAACTAGAGGATACGCTCCCAAGAGAAATAATAGGGTCTGTCAGAAAGTTTGTGTAAGTATGATTTCTCCATTTGCCCAATTTTGTAAATTAGTATCACAAATAATTGCAAATTGATTTAAAGCCATTGCCCAATTCTTAATAGGCATTGTCCAGTTTTTAGAGGCATTTGTCAATGCTAAAAAAATTATTTTCTGAATCGATTTATCATCTGAAAATACTCCTTTATTTTTAATAATTTTACGAATTTGACGGTTAGTTGATCCAATAGCATTAGTGTAAATCGCCTTTCTAATGTCTGCTGGAAAGCTAAAAAATGGAGCTATGCCAGACCAATTTCGTTGCCATATGTCAAAAATTACTGGATATTTTCTATCCCATTTTTTGGCAAAATTTTGTAATTCTCTTAATCCCTCTGCTTCATTTATTGCAGAATGAATTCTCTTTAAATCAGCGATTACCGATTTTAAATCTTTATATGATACGTATTTTACAGAGTTTCTTATCATATGCACAATACACAGCTGTACTATAGTTTTTGGAAAAATACTATTTATCGCCTCTGGAAGACCCTTAAGACCATCAACACACGCAACATATATTTGTTCTACACCACGATTTTTCAGTTCTGTTACTAATACCTGCATTCAAAATTTAGATCCTTCATTCTTGCCTATCCAAATTCCTAATAACTCCTTCTTGCCTTCCATATTCACTCCAATAGCTAGATAAACTGCTTTATTTATTATTACATGATTATCTCTTGCCTTAACATGAATACAATCTCAATACATTATAGGATATACATTATCAAGTGCTCTATTCTGCCAGGCAGTAACTTCCTCTAAAATACCATCAGTTACCTTTGATATTAATTCAGATGATACCTTGGTAACATATAGTTCTTCCAAATGCCCTTGTATTTCTCTAATAGTCATTCCTCTGCCATATAAAGATATAACTTTATCGTCAAACCCCTCAAATTTACGCTCCTTTCGGAATAAGTATAGGTTCAAACTCTCCTTCCCGGTCCCTTGGCACTTCTACTGCTAATCTACGACCTTCTTCGTCTATTAAGGTCTTTTGATAATTACCATTTCGTCGATTATCTGATTTTTTCTCATTCTTAGAATGTTTCTTATAACCTATATGAGATTCCATTTCTTTTTCTAAAATCTTATTGACTAGCTGTTTCTTTAATTCTTGGAATATACCATCTTTACCAAATATTTCTGATACTGCTTTTTCTATACTTAGATTTATTGGCTTTTTCATATCATTCCTATATAAGTTGTTTTTATTAATTTTATTCTTAACTATTTTGACAACTTACACAATGAATCTGATAGACCCAAGGGACGCCCCTTTGACTTGAGGATTAGGATTTGAGAAGGTCGTTGATTTCAGAAATAGAGAGTCCTGTAATACGAGAAACCTCAGGAATAGAATAATTATTAGAAAGCATATTTTTTGCTACTTCATATTTTCCTTTAGCCTCACCAATCTGTATGCCTCTAGCTTCCCCAATCTGCATGCCCTCGTTTCTACCAATCTGCATGCCTTGAGCAATACCCTCATCAATATATTTATCAGCAATAGTTCTCATAAGTCCCTCTTGATCCGCTTTATTTAGATGTTTTTCTATAATATTCGCAAGCTCAGCTTGCTTCTCTTCATCTACCTTAGCATCACTATACCACAATAACCACTTAATGTAAATGTATCCATTTTCCTTATCTATCTCAATACTGCTTTGAAACTTCTCAAATAGACTTTGCCATAGATTTAAGATATCACGAGCCTTGATATGTTTAAGCATATATTCCATCATACCAAGATGTTTCTTTTTCTCTATTTCATCATCACTTTGTTTTTGCAAATCAACAAGCAAGTATTCATCTGACATAAGAGCTTTAGCAGTACTGCTATCTTCAAATAATTCCCAAAAACTCCTTGGAGCATTATAAGGTTTATCATTTGCATATACTACTATAGGACATATTAGAGGCAGTTTACTTTTTGTTTTTGTATTCTCTTTATGTCTTTCGCATAATAAAAGCATATACTGCCACAGTCTAAAGGCGATCCAGTAATCACTACTAGACTGGTGCTCTATAAGCACATATACGTAAGCTTTGTCATTATCTACACTATCAGCGGTACTATCTTTAACATTATCATTTTTTAAAGAAACAGAATAAACAACATCACTGAGTCTCTTTCTTAAATCATCGGTAACAAAGCTCTCTTTTGCTATTGTTATGCTATTTAGATTAATCTTGTTCTTAAATGATGCAGGCAAATAATTCTCTAGAAACTCACGAGCAGCTATAGGTTCGCTCATGACCTTTTTAAATAGCTCATCATGTTTTGGTCTATCAAGAGAGTCGCTACTATCCGAAGCTACTTGCTGCTTATTGCTTTCTTGCTCTGTAGTAGTTGACGAACTTAATGACAAATCCTCTTTGTTACTCATAAAATATATTAAAATTCTATTTGTTTAATTTTTTATTATTTTTTGTGTCTATTTGCCCTATGGTAGGGTTGTATATCATAACTCTATTATTTTCTAGATGCGTAGGACCATCATGACGCATCTCAACTCTTCCCGGAAACTTCTTATATACAATATACGATGAAATACAACAACTATCTACTAACATTGCAAATGCAGTAGCACCTATTATTAACTTTTTTTTGAAACTACCGGCTTCATATTCTACTATATTATTGGTAAGACGTTTTACTTTCGATAGGGACTGTGATATTTGCCGATCAGCTTCTAACAGTGATGCAGTTATCTTTTGGTCAAACTATTGCAACATCTCATCTATAGATGCATTTGCCTTTTGAATCTTGTCAAGATGCGACTGAAAAACTTTTTTTGCAATGCTTCAGCGACATCAGGTATTATATTCTTGCAATTTTTCTTCCAATCTTACAGGCAGCTTCCTTAAAATTAAATTTTCTGCTTTTAATTCTTCATAGCATCCTTAGCGTTCTTCTGTATTTTTTGTTCTACTGACTCAAAATCTTTCAATATTCTTCCTAACTCTGTCGTATTATATAACGCTTCCTCTTGGGTACTTAATTTATGTGTATTATTGTTAGTGGTTTTTGGTGCTTCATGTACTTCATTTGCCATAATATTACCTATTTTATAATTTTATTTTTAATGTTGGTGCTGGATCTTCGATTTTCTCAGCTATGTTCTGATTATTTTGTTGCTTTGTATTTATCTCATATGATTTTTCCTCTTTTAATCTTGCAAGCGTTATGCTTGCTTTAACTATCAGCGGCATATGTTTGCCCTTCATTAGTATTTAACCGATGTGCTAAATAATGAATCTGGTCATGATATTTTTGACCATCATATTCTACTACTCCTTTTGATTTTATAATATAAAGATCATTTTTCGAAACAACAGATTCGTAGATTCTTTAGAAGATATTGCTCTGATTACAGATATAAAAAACTCCTTATTGAAGGAGCTCAACGTTTTAACTTAGATGGCACTCCAGCAAGTTTAGTAACTAAAGAAGAAGTGCCTCCAAAAACTAATAAATTCTCTAAACCTAAAGAATCATCATCTACGTAAATAGGCTAATCACTTAGGTGATATTCTTTTAGAAAAGTAGCAAAGCTACTTTTCATCTATGTTTTATTAAAAATATTTGAGAACAAAAATATGAAATCACAGCACTCATACCATAACGCCATAATCATTGATAAAAATACAGATTCAAAAATAGACAGCATAGTACCCTACAATTATAAAAAAAGACGTGAAGAATTAAATCAAGTAGTAAAACATCACATAGAACGACAAAAGCAACAAGTAGTACAAAAGAGCAAAGCTCTATCTGTCTAAAAACGAACGTTTCCGTACACCCCCTATTCCTATGTCCATAAATTATATTGACTTACTTTAGTACATACGATATATTTAAGACAATCTTTTTGGTATATTTTATACTACACTATTTTATGTCTCGTACTTTTGCCTATGTTCGTGTTTCCAAAATGCAACAAGATACTGAAAATCAAATCAGAGAAATTGCATTAGCTGGATTTACTATTGCACCACATCGGATAATTACTGAAACGGTTTCTGGTTCCATACCTATAGCACAGCGTCAAGGTTTTGCACATCTGTTAAATAAGATGGAAAATGGAGATGTTCTGGTTGTCACTAAGTTAGATCGATTAGGACGTGATGCTATTGATGTCAGCATAACAGTCAACAAACTAGAGCAAATGGGAATTAAAATTCATTGTCTTACACTTGGGGGTGTTGATCTTACCAGTTCAGCTGGAAAAATGACTATGGGAGTAATTAATGCTGTTGCTCAATTTGAGCGTGATTTGTTAATAGAGCGTACTCAATCTGGGCTTGCGAGAGCTAAAGCAAATGGTAAAACTCTCGGACGACCACAAATTTTAGCAGAATTACAAAAAAAACAGGTTATACAGCAACTACAAGAAGGCAAAACTATCACATCTATTGCAAGACATTTTAATACAAGCAGGCAAACCATTATGCGTATCAGAGATAATAACCTCTAATACTTGCTTGTACCGCTTTACATTCAACACCCAAGATTATGTAAAACAAATTTATAACTTACTTATCTTCTATTTTGTGCTATAATATGCTAATGCATATACAAATATTTAGTAACTAATTATTATGGCAGTTTCAAAGTTCCTAGATCCTAAAAATGATATCGCCTTCAAGAAAATCTTTGGTTCTGAAAAAAACAAAGACATTCTTATTCACTTTATCAATGATATCATGAGATTTAAAGATGATGAACAAATACAGGATGTTACTTTCTTAAGTCCTGTCCAAGATCCTGATATTGCTTATAAAAAACAGTCTCTCGTCGATGTCTTATGTAAAGCTCAAAATGGTACGCAAATCATCGTAGAAATGCAAATCTCCCCTTCTAAAGGCTTTGAGAAAAGAGCCCAATATTATGCTGCTAAAGCTTATTCACGACAACTAGCCCAAGGACAAAAACAAGACGGTCTCTATGCTAACCTTAAGGAAGTCATCTTTATTGCTATTAGTGATTATATTATCTTTCCTGATAAAGCTAATTATATCTCTCATCATGTTATCCTAGATAAAATTACTTTTGAACACGATTTAAAGGATTTCTCTTTTAGCTTTATTGAACTACCTAAATTTAATATAGATATAATTGAAAACCTAAAAACCATTACTGAGAAATGGTGCTATTTCTTTAAATATGCTGCTAACACAAGTGAAGCTGACTTGCAGAAAATTATAGGTAGCGATCTTGTAGTAGGGCGTGCTTATGAAGCATTAAATCAGTTTAACTGGCATGAAGCAGAACTCCTTGCTTATGAGCAGGAAATTAAACGCATCATGGATAACAAAGCTGTCGAAGAATACGCTCTAGAACAAGCTGAAACTAAAGGTATTAAAATTGGTAAAGCTGAGGGTAAAGCTGAAAGAAATATAGAAATAGCACGAAACTTAAAAAGATCAGGAGTAGCAATTACGATAATATCTGAATCTACTAGCTTAACTAAAAAGCAAATTGAAGAATTAGATGATTAAATTTAAGTTGAGTTTACTATAAAGTCAGTGCATATTTAAATAACAGACCAGACATTGGAATTACTAAGAATCAGTTAACTATATTGGTATAGAATGTATTGAATGGCATGACCCAATATGGTTTAATAGACTGCTGTATACTAGATAAATATTCATTTCCAATAATTACCATTAAAATCAGTAATTAATCAGTGAGAATTAGTGGCTAAAAACTAATTGATATTATTAAAAGCCAAATATTATGGAAAATCATCCAAAAAAAATTAATAAAATAACTTATAAATATTATGAGCAAAAAATCAATTATGCCAGAAATTTCTGTTAAAAGTACTAAGGAACAAATTTTAACTGCCTATAATGAGGTGTTAGCTAAGTTAAATGATAAACAGCTAGCTACCCCTCAAGAACAGAAAAAACAGCAAGAGAAACAAGAGTTGGTAAGTAAAGGTCAGCACTGATTCATCTGATAGTATATTAACTGAATTATTGATGCCGATACAGTGAACAAATTAAAGAATCAATTGAGTTTTTCTACTAAAGCACTAGAAAAGCAACAGCAAGAATTGAGCAAAGTTCTATCTATCAATATTCTTTGATATACTTAATAATACTATATCTGCTCATCAAGAATTTAAAAGCAGTATTGATCAAAAACTAGATAAATATAGTAAAAAACTCTCTGAAAGTGCTGCTCATGTTACAGAGTGCAGCAATTTTAGTTTTCTAAAGAATATATGCCTAGTGGTATTATTCTCTGCAATCATATCAGGAGGCACTGCGTATTTAGGACCACTAAATTTCCAAGATATTTAACTGTCACAGGTGCGAATAACGTTACAATACAAGATTGTGATGTAAGTGTTTTAGGAAAAGCTAAAGATAACGACAATCTGATGGCAAAAATGACAAGGAAGGAATAGATTCAGAAGAATACAAGTCAAAGGGACGTCCCTTTGACTTGAGTATTAGGATTTGAGAAGCTGGTTAATTTCAGAAATAGAAAGTCCTGTAATACGAGAAACTTCAGGAATAGAGTAATTATTAGAAAGCATATTTTTAGCTACTTCATATTTTCCCTCATTTCTACCAATCTGCATGCCTTCATTTCTACCAATCTGCATGCCTTGAGCAATACCCTCATCAATATATTTATCAGCAATAGTTCTCATAAGTCCCTCTTGGTCTGCTTTATTTAGATGTTTTGCTATGATTTTAGCAAGCTCTACTTGTTTATCTTCAGAGACCTTAGCATCACTATACCATAATAACCACTTAATGTAAATAAAGCCATTCGCCTTATCTATTTCAATACTACTTGCGAATTTCTCAAGTAAGCTTTGCCATAGATTTAATATATCACGAGCCTTAATATGTTTGAGCATATACTCCATCATACCAAGATGCTTCTTTTTCTCCATTTCATCATCACTTTGTTTTTGTAAATCAACAAGTAAGTATTCATCTGACATTAAAGCTTTAGCAGTACTGCTATCTTCAAATAACTCCCAAAAGCTCCTTGGAGCATTATAAGGTTTATCATTTGCATATACTACTATAGGACATATTAGAGGGAGTTTATCTTTTTCTTGTTTGATATTATTCTTTTTATTTGCGTCTTTATGTCTTTCACATAATAAAAGCATATACTGCCAAAGTCTGAAAGCAATCCAGTAATCACTACTAGACTGGTGCTCTATAAGCATATATATGTAAGCTTTGTCATTATCTACACTATCAGCGGTACTATCTTTAACATTATCATTTTTTAAAAAAACAGAATAAACAACATCACTGAGTCTTTTTCTTAAGTCCTCAGTAACAAAGCTTTCCTTTTCTATTTTAACACTATTTAGATTAATTTTGTTCTTAAATGACACTGGTAAATAATGCTCTAGAAACTCACGAGCAGCTACAGGCTCACTCATGACCTTTTTAAATAACTCGTCATGTCTTGAACGCTCAGCAGAACCACTATGTTCTGAGTCTATTTGTTGTTGTTTACGATTATGTTCTTCATTAGTCATGCTTGCAAATCCTTATAACCTCATAGTCATTGTATGTTCTAACTCTAACTCTTTGCGAAGCTCTTTAACTTCTGCTTTGATCTTAGCAAAGGTTGTGCTATTTGTTTCTCATCTACAAAGCATGGTATATTATTTTGCATCTCATACTTCATGTATTTAAGCGGGCATGAATATTTCTTAGCTCCTACCATCACATGCTCATCATCTAATAACTGCTTAATATTCTCATTGTGATGATCCATATAATGTTTCTCACATGTTTTACTTAAATTCTTAAGCACATTATGACTATCAGAAGAGTTAAATTGATTTAGTATCTCGTAATCATTTAATATACCATGTTTTTGAGCATATACTACCATGTTATGCATATTAGTAATTAACTTATCTTGCTCGATAGTCTTAGCATTTGAGATCGCAGATAATAAACTATTATCATACTTCTCTGCATATTTAAGCTTGCCATCAAGAGACTTATAGAACTCATGCTCACGGCTAATTGCAGCTAACATTTCATCAGCTGTTTTAGCATGCTCTTGATCCTGCTGAATCACCTGATGCTGAGTCTCTAACTGATAACGCTCCAAACTGCTATCAAAATACTTATACGTATCTTCTAAGTCTTTACTATTTTCTGCTCTTGCTCTTTAATTAAATCATTATCCTTAATCTCGTTTAGCCTTGCCATATTCTCCTCATACTTTAGAAGCTGCTTATCTAAATTCACTACTTGCTCTATAGATTTACGGCGGCTAACGCTTACTCCAAAGATCGTACCTATTCCAATGCCAGGTAGCTTTCCAAGTATTGATGGATTAGATTGGATTTGTGAGATTAGTTCCTTTATATCTACATCAGCGTTAGCAGCTTTAACTGCTTCCCACTTCGTTATGATCTCTGTTACTTGCTGCTCGTAAATACGTCCTAAGTAATGAGGAAATAATGTTTTTACAAAATTCTCTTGCACTTGCTCCTCTTGCTTTAGATCACTTAAAGCTTTCTGATTCTCAAGCAAATCACATCTCTTTAGCTCTATTAATTCTTGATTATCAAATATATAGCTATCGATAGCTGAGAGGTTCTTCTGTAATCTTCTTATTAATTTACTTGCAGCTCTTATAGTATTAGAGGAAGGTTTTTGCTCTAATACTTGTCCATTACTTGCACTAACCTTGCTACCGTGAAAATCTAGCTTTTGTTGTACTAATTCTCTTTCTGCTAAAATCTCACCACTAGCATCTCGAACTACCATCATTAAATCTTGATACGCCTTGCATTGCAATTACCTATTGTGCTTTTTTGAGTTATATCTTTTAAATAATACTTGTATGTGTCAAAACCAGCATGTTTGCGTAGTGTCTCATAGTTAATATTAAGCTGAATAGTATGCTCTCCCATTAATATAGAACTGCTGGTGAATGTGGTATTGTCTTTGATTAGCTGAAGTCTAGTTGATATTCTACTAGCTATTTCCTCTAATTTCTCATCATACTTTGCTCCCTGCTCCTTGATCTCCTCAATCCGCTCTTCTAACTTAGCCCTACGATCTTCTAACCTACTAAAATTCTTCTCTCTAACTTCTACTTTGTTCTCACTTATTAATTTGCTCTTATCTTTCTTCTTGCGAATCAAACGCTTAAATTCATCTGCATTATCAGCATCAATTACACTGCTGTAACTGTCACAAATTAACCCTGCGTAATCTTTTAAAACACCTTTGTCTAATTTTAATTCTTCAAAGATCTCCTTCAGGTTCTCATAATCACTCTCTCTTAGGCAAACAGCAATGATTTTGCTTTGATGTTTGCTATCAAAGCTCCTTGAAGTTAATTTTAAGCTTGCCGTCACTATAGGTGACTCCTTTCATTTCCTTGCTATCTTGTTGACTACTGTGTGCACTCTCCGATTCTTCCTCTTTCACTCCTTTTACAATATTTTCAATTGTGTATTTAAAGCTATCCTCGCCATCAGCAAATACAATATTATATGGATCAATCTTTAAATCTTTGATGCCTAGCTCTAATTCAAAATCTATAACAGGACTTGTATCATCTCACTTGATACTCTTTAGATTAGTAGCTTGGGTAAGAATTGTACCGTATAATCTTGTGATATTGCCAGGGGATTCAGTATCGCTCTTCCACTCTCTTATCTTGCCGTGACACTCAAAGACTCGTGACCTTGCTTCTAAATAATCCTTGATGACTAACTGATTACCGTCTAATATGCCACCATTCTTATAGTCTATGGCAAAGCTATTATTTACTCTTCTGCTGACTGCAAGAGTTAAGCCAATTCGGTATTTCTTTTGGTGCATGTGTTTTATACGTTTTGCCATTCTCACTTTTTTTCTTTTCAGGTAGCATTTCATAGCTATTAATCTTAAACTGCTTTCTAATTTTTTCTACTTCACTATCAAGACGTTGATACACTATGTTTTCCAGCTCTTTTGCGGATGCATGAAGCTTAACCTCCTCCCTATGACGTGACATTAAGACTAAAAACGCCTCATATCCAATAGAACGGTCAAAATATACATGCATGCGATCTACTGTCTCACCTTGCAATTTGTAGCCAGTTAAAGCGTATCCATGATTTAACTTCACCCTTCTCTTATTGTTAAAGGAATCTAAAAATGTATTAATCTCGATTATATCCTTTGAACCATCAGCTTTATGTACTAGTACCCGTAAAACTCCATCACCTTTACTATTAGCACTGCTGCCAAAAGGATTTACGGATAATATTGTTCCAACTTCACCATTGCTTATGCCGTATCTTAAACTATTCTCTTCCAATACAACCTGGTCGCCTTTCATCAGCGGTATCAACCTACCGCCACTGCTAATTAATACCTCTCTGCCTTTTAATGCTCCGCTATGCTTTAGCTCATCTCTGACTCTTCTGTTAAACTCAGCTACCTTCTCGTTAGTGTATGCTCCAATTGCAATACTTCGCATAGCTATTAAATCATCTCGCTTAAGATTATCTATCTGCTCAGTATATTCTTTAGCAAATGATGATATTAAGCTAGTTTTAGCCTCTTCTTCATTATCCTTAATATTAAAAACATCTAAATTTCTATATATCTCAATTGCTTCATGCATCTGGAAGCGTCCCATTGCTTCGGTAGATTTCCTGTACTCTACTCTTTCCTGTCTTCTGACCTCTGTAAGCTTAACTCCCCATGCAATCTTGCGTGCTTTGTTAAATGCTCCAGTCATACCAACAGCTGTAAACTGGTTGTTATCTCCAACAAGCACTAATTTTGCCTTAGCTCTGAGTACCTCGTGGGCTAAATAGTCCATATTAGCAAGCTCTATCATACTTGCCTCATCCACAATCAGTACAGTCTTGCTATCAAGCACATCCCCGGTTTTGCCACTAAATACAGTATCGCAACCAATAGATTTTAAATATTCCTCCTCCTCATAATATTTACTGCTTAAATCTATCTTAAAATTCACTCCTCTTGATTCCTCTATCTTCTTACGTAGTAAGCCTGTATTATCGGCTTTTATACCGGCATTTCTGCTAAGTACCTTGGCAGATACGCTACTTGGACCAGTACCTACTACCTTAAATCCTGCATTCTTGTACTACCTCACTATCTCTCTCATCACGAAAGTCTTGCCTGCTCCAGGATTACCTTCTAGTACACTAATATCAGAGCCGTTACATCCTGATAAGATTGCTTCTATTTGCTCAGTACTGAACTCATGGTTTTTACTGCCAAATACATTAAGCTTTAAACCTAAACTACCTCCTATATTATCGTTAAATTTATTTTGTAGGTTTGCTCCTACTACATTTACCAAATCGCCTATTTGTTCTTTGAGACTATTTCTTTCTAAACTCTCAGCGTTAATATTAAGATTATGCTCTTCCTTAGCATTTAACTCTTCTATAGCAGATACATAACGACGCTCTAAATTCACTCTTGATTTCAAGGAGTATACTGTTCTACCCATCAAATCTTTTTGGTCCATCAGCTCTATTTTGTCTGATACAAGTAGCTGATTATATAACCTTAAAAACTCCTCTCCATATTCTTTGTTCAAATGCTCGATAGCCGGGTTGTGAGCTGTACTTGTTGCTGGATTATTACTTAAGCTTTTTGATGCATCTTCACTACTACCTTGCTCCTGAACTAATCCTTTTCCAAACGCCCTAATAGCTGCTTGTTCCTGAGTAATATTGCTGCCTTTTAATACTAAATGCACCATTAAAGCGTCCGATAATGCTATCGCTATATCTAAACACAGGTTTTGTATATGAAATACGACCAAATACTATCTCCGGATTCTCATATATCTTCTTTGCATTCTCAACTATTATTTCTTGATTCTTTGCCTCAAACTCAGTCGATTCCATATAATAACTAGCTCCTCTATGCTTAGTCGGCTCTTGATCTATACCCAGCCGCTTATACGACTTACTACTTACTCTAAATGGCAAACCTGCTTCTTCATACAGTTTATTAATTGCTATCTCACATTCTTCTCTTAGAAAATATAAGAATCTTGTACTTTCTAACTCCCTATCCTTTACCTTTCCAATTACTACTTCTCCATTCTCTAAACGCTCTAATCTTCTTGTGAAAAACTGAAAATGTACATGCGGATTATCAAGGTTATCGTAATGTATGTTAACGTCGCATACTATACCTCGTGATACCGAAATCTTACTTACACAATGAATCTAACAGAACCTGGAACAAATATATGTTGCTTGTGTTGATGGTCTTAAAGGTTTTCCAGAAGCAATAAATAGTGTTTTCCCGAGGACTATATCTCTATTGCTTCTTTAGATTCTTCAAGAGCCGTATATATTTGTGATGCCATATAGTAATAAAACCCCTCATCAGGTCTTAATTATATTGCTTTTCTATAAGAATCTAGGCTATCATGATATCTACCCTGCTTTTGCAGTATCTGACCAACATAATAATTTGCTTTCTCATTCCAAGGATTTAGCTGCAAGCATCTTCTAAAATACATTAATGCCTTATGATTGCCCTCTTCTCGTCCAAACCAATATCCCTAGCTCAAAATATCTACTCCATTTCTCGTCTTCCTGATCTTGTTGTGCTGATACCGATATTTTGCCTTCCTCTTTATTACTATTGGTTAAACACTGCTTGTTATTAGTCATATTATTACCTACTGTTACATCTCTGAAGTTTTCTGATGATTTTCCTCTCTAACTTATCTAGACTTTTATTGAATGCTGAATCTCCGTTATTTGACGAAGAACCCTGCTGCATAGAGGCATCGCTATTACATACACTGTTACTACTTGACTGCTTCTGCGTATTGTCCAAGCAAACATAATGTAATGCCGCTAAAGTAATACGCTACGTGATTATCAGGATGAGCTTTGATTACTGACTTAAAACAACATAATGCGGATCTATAGCACTTCTGCTTATCTGCAGTTTTTTTTCAGCAACAGTAATTGCTTGCCTAGCTTTAGCCATTCATCGTCAACTGATTAATACTGTGATTGTTTTAGAAGTAAATAATTCTGATAAAGATTGCTTATCATGTACTAATCTTGCAGCTTTAGGTTTTGTTATTTTGTATGAATGAGGTTTTGCAGCAACTCTTGTGACTTGCTAGACTTATGATAGCCAGCAGAGGCTAAAGTTTTGTGGGGACTAGCAAAACGGGCAGATACTACTCTACTATTATTGCCATCACATATATTATGTGTTATCATCATTATGACCTCATATTTATTTATGGGTTGTTATTTCACCGGTAGATGCTCAAACTTTGGTCAGGGAGAGTGTCTACCGGTTTTTTCTTTTCTGTAATAATTTCCTTTTTTTCTTATTAATACATTACATATAACTAATATTATATAAGCCTAAAACTAGAGTCAAGAAAAAGTTTACTTTATTACTAGTAATATTTTTTATTAGTAATAAATATTACTTTGTGTTTTAGTTTTTACACATTAAGAACTCTTTAATATATAAATTAACTAATATAACCGTACTCGAAAAACATTCTGTTGCTATATTGTTATATTATTTATATACTAGTAATAAATATTACTAATAATATTATCTATATGATATCTAAAATTTTTGCGGTAAGTAATCATAAAGGCGGCGTCGGTAAAACTACTATTGCTGTTAATCTTTCTTTTGCAGTCAATTATAAAGAACTAAAATAATAGCCCATTCCATAAATCTGATAGAAATTCTTCTACCGGATATATTACGATTTTTTGATCGACAGATTTTATAATACGCTTATTTTCTTCAAGACTAACTACAATAGAATGCTTGGGATTAAATTCTTTTGTAAATTCCATGATACCATTTAATTCTTTCTTTTGGATAGAAGAATTAATTTTTACTTCTATTGCTACCTCGCCTTTTCCAACAATAAAATCCACTTCAGCTCCACTTTTAGTACGCCAATAAGAGATATCATAACACTTTTTATTTAATTCTTGATATGCTTTAAGTGCAAGAAAAATGTAATGTTCAAAAGCATGACCGGCATCTGCTCCTTTAAGTAGCTTTATTTCCTTTTGAAGTAAATATAAAGGTATACTAGTATCAAAGAAATAGAATTTAGGACTACTAATAATTAATTGGCGTGAAGTTTTAGGAGTAAAAGGACGAATAACATAGCCAAGTAACATATCACACATCAATTCCGTATAACCTTGTACGGTTTTAATATTAACATGACATTCACGTGCTATATTTGAATAATTAAGAATTGCTCCATGACTAAACGCTATTACTTTAAGAAATCTTGAAAAAGCACCTAAATTACGAATTCGCCCTTCCCATTGAACTTTCGGTATAATATAATCAACTACATAACCTTCTAAATTTCTTATAGGAACGGGAGAAGATAAATAATGTTCAGGCAATAGCCCATAATTAAATACTTTTAAGAGATTAAACTTGGGTAATTCAGGATAACATAACGGTCAAAATAATTATCTCCAAGCCCTTCCTCCTAAAAGGTTTGAACCGGTATGCTTTAGCCGACACATACTTGATCCACATAAGACAAAAGAGATATTCTTATTATTCTCCATGAGGAACTGTACTTAATCTAAGATTTCCGGTATCTTTTGCACTTCATCTATAATACGGCTCTGATAAATCACTATGAGCTTCAATCTCTCCCTGCAATATTCCCGTAGATTTGCTATATCTTAAAAAGGTACTATGATTTAATAAATCTATATAAAAGCTATTGGGAAAACATTTTTTAAGTAGGTTGATTTTCCTGTTTTACGAGCTCCCTATAAAAACAAGCTTTTCCCTTTTGGAAGATTTAAATTTAACTGTCTATTTAGCATAATGACACACAATAGTATTACTATTTTGTAGTATGATACTTTTTAGTATAAAAAACAATTAAAAACTCTACATCTTTAAAAGATATCTAGTTAAATTTCTTTTTCTTTTTGATGTTATATATTACCTACAACCATATTCCACTCTTTTAATTCCTACACTACCAGCAAATCTTCGTATAGCATGCGAATAGTTATTACACACCCAATCAGCCATAAATTTTGTTGGCATGGTAAGTGTCAGTATTGCAGTATCTCTGCACTCCTTAGCTTCTGCTTTAGAAAACCAAACCTTGTCAATATCTACTCCTAACTCATTAATCAGCCCTTCTCTGATTTGCGTCCACGTCGTATTTGATTCCATCGTATCTATTACACCACCTTCTACTAAGATACCAATAGGTGTGCTATTAGAGATAATATCTGATGTTGTAGTTTTAGGACAGATCATTGCCTCTTTTCTCTCTATTCCATTTCCTTTTGCTCTATCCTGTTCATCATATCCTACGTCTTCTACCACCTGTACATAATACCCATTCATACCATATACTGCTTCTAGCTGCTCGCTTAAGATCTCTATTTGTCGCTCGCTTAAATCATCTAGCTGGCTTGGTATTAGTGCAGTTATAAAGCTATTATCATAGTTTGTCTTAAATTCTACTTGTGTCAGTATCTCATATGCATGCCTTGTGCTAAACCTCCCTGCTATCTTCTTCTTGACCTGCATTTCTTTACTAGTATCTAATGAATTTTCTATCTCACTTAGGAATCTTTCATATTCAAGTATGTTCTTCTCTTCTGCATTTATGTTACAGCTAAATCTAAATGTTGTGTGATTAACAAGCAGTCCTTGATGCTTCTCGTTCTTTAGTATTTTTTCCATGTAGCTTAAGAATGTAAATTTGTTCTTAAATCTCTTCTCGGGATATTTGATATAAAGCTTTAGCAGTAACTGATTTACGAAGTTAGTACTGAATTCTCTATTTGCTCTGAAGTTGAGTGTATCTACATCTTGCCATGATAGAGGGTGGAAATGCCTTAATGCTTTTTTATGTTCTGTATTCTTAATGGTGGGTGTAGCACCTGCATTTGATTTTTGTCCAGTAGGATTAATTACCACTCTTTCTTTTACAGATATACCATTGATGGCTTTAGATATACGTTCAGAGCTTGTATTAAAGTAAGATTGTTTAAGTTCTGATGTTTCTAAAAATTCTTGCTTATTGGTGTGGTTTGCTCTATCCAAAAAGTCAAACTGAGTAGTATCACAGTTTATTGACTTTCCCTCATAATCACTAAAGAAATAAGAATTATTATAAGATTCAGATGAAAACGAGTTTTGCTCGTTTTCCAAAAATTCTTTTTTAGAATTTTTCTCTAATTGAAGATTATCTGATAAATTATTTATAGATGAATTTTTAAAATCAAGATGATTTGCATCTATATAATCTATATCTTTAATATACTTGTTCTCTAATATGAAGTCTTTATTATATAATTGACCAGAATCAATGCAGGAAGGGTCATATTTGGTGCATTCCCATTCTTTAGAGGATTCTAGGATCTGTTCTAAATCTATATCGCTTGCTTGATCGTAAGTGTGTATTTTTGTGTTCGCATCACTTTTTACTAGTTGTTGCTTTTTATCTTTATGATCAGCATCATTAATTATAGTAACATCAAGTAGTGATATTTTCCATAAAGATTTATCAGATCTGCTACCATAATCATCATTGCTTTTTATCACTAACTGATCTCGTGTAATAAAATTATTATCTTCTAAAGTCCTTAATGTTTTAGAAATAGAATTCCTATGTAATTTAAGTTCTTTCTGTAATTCCTGATAAGAAGTAACAATAGAGCATGAATTATGAGTTAAAACATCATCAGGCTTGTACTTATTAGCGACAGATTTATAAATCTTAGTAAAAAGATATAGTATTATAACTTTAGATGTTGCAGAAATGCTACAATTAGAATTTAATTGCTTCAAGAACTCATAAGGAACTCTTATAAACATCTTAGTTTTTTCAAGATGTTGTCTTTTACCCTCTATGGTAGGTAGATAGATTTGATCTATAGCATCTAACTTATCTGAGCTAGAGTGATGTGTTTTTGTATTATCTATATCACATAGATCAAACCTATCGGGTTCATATTTAAGATTATTAAAAACCTTATCAGGTATTGTCGTGGTAATAATGTTACGTTTATTCTGTCCTTGATCGTTCTTATCTCTATGAATAATGAAATATCCTTTATCTTCAAGGGATTTCTGCAGAACAAACACTTCAGATTTAGAGCAAGATAGTCTTTCTGCCCAGTTTGTAGCAGGCAGAGATATAGATCTATTACGTCCTTTATTGAAGTTAATGCAAGAAAGAGAATCAGCTAGAATATAGTACATCTTCTCAAGAGAAGATAACTCTTTGCTTGATAATATATGCGATAAGATACACCCAGTTATTGGGATGTATGATTGATTCTTTGTGGTGTCAAGGTATTTATGTATACCTATATTCTCACTTTGTAATCCAAGTGGATAAAATAATTGCATTTTATGCTCCTTTTATGGAGCTAAGTACCTAAAACCCTTGACTTTTATGTAAAAAGGTGTACTATAAAACTTATAAAGCCGTGCGAAAGCTTTTATAAGTTGTTAAGTCTTGGGATTGTAGTTCTAGGACTTAACCCTGACTTATTCTATTTCATATCCTAATCGTTCTAATTTTTCTACCACTGCCTGAGTAATCCACGAACTTCTTGGAGAAGAAAATTTAGACCTTTCTTTATCTACAAGCTCAACTATATTTTTTCGAATTCGCAAAGTTACTATTTGCTCTTCTCTATCTTTATTATTAAATTCTTCTACAGTTACAGTCATTGTGAATACTTTTTTAAGTAAATACCTTATTAGATTTTAATATATATGAATATTTTTTTGTTTGTCAAATAAAATATTGTATTAGAATACTAAATATTTTTACATATAAAAATAATGATATTATTCTCTTAACTTAACTAAGCCATTCTTTTTTTCATAATCATTTATATAAAAATTAAATGCATCTTCAACAGTATCTTTAATTTTTTTTCGTTGCCAGTATGATATTGCTTTTAATTTTTCTAATTGCTCAGCGTTCACCACAAAAGTAGCCCTTAATGTTTCTTGAGCATCACATTTTATTTTGTTAGTAGTACTATTGGTGAGTAAACCGTCAAAACCAGTTTTAAAATTTTTTTTTGTCATTTAAAACAATCCTCTTTTTATCATTTCATCGCATAATGTATTATAATCAATAGCTCCCTTGCAATTTTTATTGTATAAGAATATATCTTTGCCTTGGCTAGGAGCTTCTGCTAAAGCTATATTATTGGAAATTTTTGTTTCAAATAGCTTTTCTAAGAAGAATGAACTCACACTATGTGCAATATCTTTATTTAAAATTTTTCTAGAATCATACTGAGTAAAAAATACCCCACCAATTTGTAGCTGATCATTCAATCTTTTTTGAATTTTCTCTATTACTTCGGTTAATTTAGCTAATCCTCGAAGCGGTAGATACTCTGCTTGCATAGGAATGATAACATATTGTGCAGCTGTTAATGCATTTATTGTTAATAACCCTAGAGAAGGTGGACAATCTATGAAAATATAATCAAAATTCATTTGAAGTTTCTTAATTATATCTTTTAATATGTATTCTCTGCCAGGTTCTGCACTTAGTTCAATTTCTGCAGCGGATAAATCAAGAGATGAAGGTAAAAGACTTAAATTAGTTCTATACTTTATAGGTTCAACATTGTTTTTTCCTCTTAAATGCTCATATACACTAGTTTTCACGTCTGTTACGCCCAAACTTATTGTTAAATTTGCCTGTGGATCTAAGTCTATTAAAAGTACTTTCTTCTGTTTATAAGCTAAAGCAGCACCAAGATTTATAGTTGATGTAGTTTTACCGACGCCGCCTTTATGATTACTTACCGCAAAAATTTTAGATATCATATAGATAATATTATTAGTAATATTTATTACTAGTATATAAATAATATAACAATATAGCAACAGAATGTTTTTCGAGTACGGTTATATTAGTTAATTTATATATTAAAGAGTTCTTAATGTGTAAAAACTAAAACACAAAGTAATATTTATTACTAATAAAAAATATTACTAGTAATAAAGTAAACTTTTTCTTGACTCTAGTTTTAGGCTTATATAATATTAGTTATATGTAATGTATTAATAAGAAAAAAAGGAAATTATTACAGAAAAGAAAAAACCGGTAGACACTCTCCCTGACCAAAGTTTGAGCATCTACCGGTGAAATAACAACCCATAAATAAATATGAGGTCATAATGATGATAACACATAATATATGTGATGGCAATAATAGTAGAGTAGTATCTGCCCGTTTTGCTAGTCCCCACAAAACTTTAGCCTCTGCTGGCTATCATAAGTCTAGCAAGTCACAAGAGTTGCTGCAAAACCTCATTCATACAAAATAACAAAACCTAAAGCTGCAAGATTAGTACATGATAAGCAATCTTTATCAGAATTATTTACTTCTAAAACAATCACAGTATTAATCAGTTGACGATGAATGGCTAAAGCTAGGCAAGCAATTACTGTTGCTGAAAAAAAACTGCAGATAAGCAGAAGTGCTATAGATCCGCATTATGTTGTTTTAAGTCAGTAATCAAAGCTCATCCTGATAATCACGTAGCGTATTACTTTAGCGGCATTACATTATGTTTGCTTGGACAATACGCAGAAGCAGTCAAGTAGTAACAGTGTATGTAATAGCGATGCCTCTATGCAGCAGGGTTCTTCGTCAAATAACGGAGATTCAGCATTCAATAAAAGTCTAGATAAGTTAGAGAGGAAAATCATCAGAAAACTTCAGAGATGTAACAGTAGGTAATAATATGACTAATAACAAGCAGTGTTTAACCAATAGTAATAAAGAGGAAGGCAAAATATCGGTATCAGCACAACAAGATCAGGAAGACGAGAAATGGAGTAGATATTTTGAGCTAGGGATATTGGTTTGGACGAGAAGAGGGCAATCATAAGGCATTAATGTATTTTAGAAGATGCTTGCAGCTAAATCCTTGGAATGAGAAAGCAAATTATTATGTTGGTCAGATACTGCAAAAGCAGGGTAGATATCATGATAGCCTAGATTCTTATAGAAAAGCAATATAATTAAGACCTGATGAGGGGTTTTATTACTATATGGCATCACAAATATATACGGCTCTTGAAGAATCTAAAGAAGCAATAGAGATATAGTCCTCGGGAAAACACTATTTATTGCTTCTGGAAAACCTTTAAGACCATCAACACAAGCAACATATATTTGTTCCAGGTTCTGTTAGATTCATTGTGTAAGTAAGATTTCGGTATCACGAGGTATAGTATGCGACGTTAACATACATTACGATAACCTTGATAATCCGCATGTACATTTTCAGTTTTTCACAAGAAGATTAGAGCGTTTAGAGAATGGAGAAGTAGTAATTGGAAAGGTAAAGGATAGGGAGTTAGAAAGTACAAGATTCTTATATTTTCTAAGAGAAGAATGTGAGATAGCAATTAATAAACTGTATGAAGAAGCAGGTTTGCCATTTAGAGTAAGTAGTAAGTCGTATAAGCGGCTGGGTATAGATCAAGAGCCGACTAAGCATAGAGGAGCTAGTTATTATATGGAATCGACTGAGTTTGAGGCAAAGAATCAAGAAATAATAGTTGAGAATGCAAAGAAGATATATGAGAATCCGGAGATAGTATTTGGTCGTATTTCATATACAAAACCTGTGTTTAGATATAGCGATAGCATTATCGGACGCTTTAATGGTGCATTTAGTATTAAAAGGCAGCAATATTACTCAGGAACAAGCAGCTATTAGGGCGTTTGGAAAAGGATTAGTTCAGGAGCAAGGTAGTAGTGAAGATGCATCAAAAAGCTTAAGTAATAATCCAGCAACAAGTACAGCTCACAACCCGGCTATCGAGCATTTGAACAAAGAATATGGAGAGGAGTTTTTAAGGTTATATAATCAGCTACTTGTATCAGACAAAATAGAGCTGATGGACCAAAAAGATTTGATGGGTAGAACAGTATACTCCTTGAAATCAAGAGTGAATTTAGAGCGTCGTTATGTATCTGCTATAGAAGAGTTAAATGCTAAGGAAGAGCATAATCTTAATATTAACGCTGAGAGTTTAGAAAGAAATAGTCTCAAAGAACAAATAGGCGATTTGGTAAATGTAGTAGGAGCAAACCTACAAAATAAATTTAACGATAATATAGGAGGTAGTTTAGGTTTAAAGCTTAATGTATTTGGCAGTAAAAACCATGAGTTCAGTACTGAGCAAATAGAAGCAATCTTATCAGGATGTAACGGCTCTGATATTAGTGTACTAGAAGGTAATCCTGGAGCAGGCAAGACTTTCGTGATGAGAGAGATAGTGAGGTAGTACAAGAATGCAGGATTTAAGGTAGTAGGTACTGGTCCAAGTAGCGTATCTGCCAAGGTACTTAGCAGAAATGCCGGTATAAAAGCCGATAATACAGGCTTACTACGTAAGAAGATAGAGGAATCAAGAGGAGTGAATTTTAAGATAGATTTAAGCAGTAAATATTATGAGGAGGAGGAATATTTAAAATCTATTGGTTGCGATACTGTATTTAGTGGCAAAACCGGGGATGTGCTTGATAGCAAGACTGTACTGATTGTGGATGAGGCAAGTATGATAGAGCTTGCTAATATGGACTATTTAGCCCACGAGGTACTCAGAGCTAAGGCAAAATTAGTGCTTGTTGGAGATAACAACCAGTTTACAGCTGTTGGTATGACTGGAGCATTTAACAAAGCACGCAAGATTGCATGGGGAGTTAAGCTTACAGAGGTCAGAAGACAGGAAAGAGTAGAGTACAGGAAATCTACCGAAGCAATGGGACGCTTCCAGATGCATGAAGCAATTGAGATATATAGAAATTTAGATGTTTTTAATATTAAGGATAATGAAGAAGAGGCTAAAACTAGCTTAATATCATCATTTGCTAAAGAATATACTGAGCAGATAGATAATCTTAAGCGAGATGATTTAATAGCTATGCGAAGTATTGCAATTGGAGCATACACTAACGAGAAGGTAGCTGAGTTTAACAGAAGAGTCAGAGATGAGCTAAAGCATAGCGGAGCATTAAAAGGCAGAGAGGTATTAATTAGCAGTGGCGGTAGGTTGATACCGCTGATGAAAGGCGACCAGGTTGTATTGGAAGAGAATAGTTTAAGATACGGCATAAGCAATGGTGAAGTTGGAACAATATTATCCGTAAATCCTTTTGGCAGCAGTGCTAATAGTAAAGGTGATGGAGTTTTACGGGTACTAGTACATAAAGCTGATGGTTCAAAGGATATAATCGAGATTAATACATTTTTAGATTCCTTTAACAATAAGAGAAGGGTGAAGTTAAATCATGGATACGCTTTAACTGGCTACAAATTGCAAGGTGAGACAGTAGATCGCATGCATGTATATTTTGACCGTTCTATTGGATATGAGGCGTTTTTAGTCTTAATGTCACGTCATAGGGAGGAGGTTAAGCTTCATGCATCCGCAAAAGAGCTGGAAAACATAGTGTATCAACGTCTTGATAGTGAAGTAGAAAAAATTAGAAAGCAGTTTAAGATTAATAGCTATGAAATGCTACCTGAAAAGAAAAAAAGTGAGAATGGCAAAACGTATAAAACACATGCACCAAAAGAAATACCGAATTGGCTTAACTCTTGCAGTCAGCAGAAGAGTAAATAATAGCTTTGCCATAGACTATAAGAATGGTGGCATATTAGACGGTAATCAGTTAGTCATCAAGGATTATTTAGAAGCAAGGTCACGAGTCTTTGAGTGTCACGGCAAGATAAGAGAGTGGAAGAGCGATACTGAATCCCCTGGCAATATCACAAGATTATACGGTACAATTCTTACCCAAGCTACTAATCTAAAGAGTATCAAGTGAGATGATACAAGTCCTGTTATAGATTTTGAATTAGAGCTAGGCATCAAAGATTTAAAGATTGATCCATATAATATTGTATTTGCTGATGGCGAGGATAGCTTTAAATACACAATTGAAAATATTGTAAAAGGAGTGAAAGAGGAAGAATCGGAGAGTGCACACAGTAGTCAACAAGATAGCAAGGAAATGAAAGGAGTCACCTATAGTGACGGCAAGCTTAAAATTAACTTCAAGGAGCTTTGATAGCAAACATCAAAGCAAAATCATTGCTGTTTGCCTAAGAGAGAGTGATTATGAGAACCTGAAGGAGATCTTTGAAGAATTAAAATTAGACAAAGGTGTTTTAAAAGATTACGCAGGGTTAATTTGTGACAGTTACAGCAGTGTAATTGATGCTGATAATGCAGATGAATTTAAGCGTTTGATTCGCAAGAAGAAAGATAAGAGCAAATTAATAAGTGAGAACAAAGTAGAAGTTAGAGAGAAGAATTTTAGTAGGTTAGAAGATCGTAGGGCTAAGTTAGAAGAGCGGATTGAGGAGATCAAGGAGCAGGGAGCAAAGTATGATGAGAAATTAGAGGAAATAGCTAGTAGAATATCAACTAGACTTCAGCTAATCAAAGACAATACCACATTCACCAGCAGTTCTATATTAATGGGAGAGCATACTATTCAGCTTAATATTAACTATGAGACACTACGCAAACATGCTGGTTTTGACACATACAAGTATTATTTAAAAGATATAACTCAAAAAAGCACAATAGGTAATTGCAATGCAAGGCGTATCAAGATTTAATGATGGTAGTTCGAGATGCTAGTGGTGAGATTTTAGCAGAAAGAGAATTAGTACAACAAAAGCTAGATTTTCACGGTAGCAAGGTTAGTGCAAGTAATGGACAAGTATTAGAGCAAAAACCTTCCTCTAATACTATAAGAGCTGCAAGTAAATTAATAAGAAGATTACAGAAGAACCTCTCAGCTATCGATAGCTATATATTTGATAATCAAGAATTAATAGAGCTAAAGAGATGTGATTTGCTTGAGAATCAGAAAGCTTTAAGTGATCTAAAGCAAGAGGAGCAAGTGCAAGAGAATTTTGTAAAAACATTATTTCCTCATTACTTAGGACGTATTTACGAGCAGCAAGTAACAGAGATCATAACGAAGTGGGAAGCAGTTAAAGCTGCTAACGCTGATGTAGATATAAAGGAACTAATCTCACAAATCCAATCTAATCCATCAATACTTGGAAAGCTACCTGGCATTGGAATAGGTACGATCTTTGGAGTAAGCGTTAGCCGCCGTAAATCTATAGAGCAAGTAGTGAATTTAGATAAGCAGCTTCTAAAGTATGAGGAGAATATGGCAAGGCTAAACGAGATTAAGGATAATGATTTAATTAAAGAGCAAGAGCAGAAAATAGTAAAGACTTAGAAGATACGTATAAGTATTTTGATAGCAGTTTGGAGCGTTATCAGTTAGAGACTCAGCATCAGGTGATTCAGCAGGATCAAGAGCATGCTAAAACAGCTGATGAAATGTTAGCTGCAATTAGCCGTGAGCATGAGTTCTATAAGTCTCTTGATGGCAAGCTTAAATATGCAGAGAAGTATGATAATAGTTTATTATCTGCGATCTCAAATGCTAAGACTATCGAGCAAGATAAGTTAATTACTAATATGCATAACATGGTAGTATATGCTCAAAAACATGGTATATTAAATGATTACGAGATACTAAATCAATTTAACTCTTCTGATAGTCATAATGTGCTTAAGAATTTAAGTAAAACATGTGAGAAACATTATATGGATCATCACAATGAGAATATTAAGCAGTTATTAGATGATGAGCATGTGATGGTAGGAGCTAAGAAATATTCATGCCCGCTTAAATACATGAAGTATGAGATGCAAAATAATATACCATGCTTTGTAGATGAGAAACAAATAGCACAACCTTTGCTAAGATCAAAGCAGAAGTTAAAGAGCTTCGCAAAGAGTTAGAGTTAGAACATACAATGACTATGAGGTTATAAGGATTTGCAAGCATGACTAATGAAGAACATAATCGTAAACAACAACAAATAGACTCAGAACATAGTGGTTCTGCTGAGCGTTCAAGACATGACGAGTTATTTAAAAAGGTCATGAGTGAGCCTGTAGCTGCTCGTGAGTTTCTAGAGCATTATTTACCAGTGTCATTTAAGAACAAAATTAATCTAAATAGTGTTAAAATAGAAAAGGAAAGCTTTGTTACTGAGGACTTAAGAAAAAGACTCAGTGATGTTGTTTATTCTGTTTTTTTAAAAAATGATAATGTTAAAGATAGTACCGCTGATAGTGTAGATAATGACAAAGCTTACATATATATGCTTATAGAGCACCAGTCTAGTAGTGATTACTGGATTGCTTTCAGACTTTGGCAGTATATGCTTTTATTATGTGAAAGACATAAAGACGCAAATAAAAAGAATAATATCAAACAAGAAAAAGATAAACTCCCTCTAATATGTCCTATAGTAGTATATGCAAATGATAAACCTTATAATGCTCCAAGGAGCTTTTGGGAGTTATTTGAAGATAGCAGTACTGCTAAAGCTTTAATGTCAGATGAATACTTACTTGTTGATTTACAAAAACAAAGTGATGATGAAATGGAGAAAAAGAAGCATCTTGGTATGATGGAGTATATGCTCAAACATATTAAGGCTCGTGATATATTAAATCTATGGCAAAGCTTACTTGAGAAATTCGCAAGTAGTATTGAAATAGATAAGGCGAATGGCTTTATTTACATTAAGTGGTTATTATGGTATAGTGATGCTAAGGTCTCTGAAGATAAACAAGTAGAGCTTGCTAAAATCATAGCAAAACATCTAAATAAAGCAGACCAAGAGGGACTTATGAGAACTATTGCTGATAAATATATTGATGAGGGTATTGCTCAAGGCATGCAGATTGGTAGAAATGAAGGCATGCAGATTGGTAGAAATGAGGGAAAATATGAAGTAGCTAAAAATATGCTTTCTAATAATTACTCTATTCCTGAAGTTTCTCGTATTACAGGACTTTCTATTTCTGAAATTAACCAGCTTCTCAAATCCTAATACTCAAGTCAAAGGGACGTCCCTTTGACTTGTATTCTTCTGAATCTATTCCTTCCTTGTCATTTTTGCCATCAGATTGTCGTTATCTTTAGCTTTTCCTAAAACACTTACATCACAATCTTGTATTGTAACGTTATTCGCACCTGTGACAGTTAAATATCTTGGAAATTTAGTGGTCCTAAATACGCAGTGCCTCCTGATATGATTGCAGAGAATAATACCACTAGGCATATATTCTTTAGAAAACTAAAATTGCTGCACTCTGTAACATGAGCAGCACTTTCAGAGAGTTTTTTACTATATTTATCTAGTTTTTGATCAATACTGCTTTTAAATTCTTGATGAGCAGATATAGTATTATTAAGTATATCAAAGAATATTGATAGATAGAACTTTGCTCAATTCTTGCTGTTGCTTTTCTAGTGCTTTAGTAGAAAAACTCAATTGATTCTTTAATTTGTTCACTGTATCGGCATCAATAATTCAGTTAATATACTATCAGATGAATCAGTGCTGACCTTTACTTACCAACTCTTGTTTCTCTTGCTGTTTTTTCTGTTCTTGAGGGGTAGCTAGCTGTTTATCATTTAACTTAGCTAACACCTCATTATAGGCAGTTAAAATTTGTTCCTTAGTACTTTTAACAGAAATTTCTGGCATAATTGATTTTTTGCTCATAATATTTATAAGTTATTTTATTAATTTTTTTTGGATGATTTTCCATAATATTTGGCTTTTAATAATATCAATTAGTTTTTAGCCACTAATTCTCACTGATTAATTACTGATTTTAATGGTAATTATTGGAAATGAATATTTATCTAGTATACAGCAGTCTATTAAACCATATTGGGTCATGCCATTCAATACATTCTATACCAATATAGTTAACTGATTCTTAGTAATTCCAATGTCTGGTCTGTTATTTAAATATGCACTGACTTTATAGTAAACTCAACTTAAATTTAATCATCTAATTCTTCAATTTGCTTTTTAGTTAAGCTAGTAGATTCAGATATTATCGTAATTGCTACTCCTGATCTTTTTAAGTTTCGTGCTATTTCTATATTTCTTTCAGCTTTACCCTCAGCTTTACCAATTTTAATACCTTTAGTTTCAGCTTGTTCTAGAGCGTATTCTTCGACAGCTTTGTTATCCATGATGCGTTTAATTTCCTGCTCATAAGCAAGGAGTTCTGCTTCATGCCAGTTAAACTGATTTAATGCTTCATAAGCACGCCCTACTACAAGATCGCTACCTATAATTTTCTGCAAGTCAGCTTCACTTGTGTTAGCAGCATATTTAAAGAAATAGCACCATTTCTCAGTAATGGTTTTTAGGTTTTCAATTATATCTATATTAAATTTAGGTAGTTCAATAAAGCTAAAAGAGAAATCCTTTAAATCGTGTTCAAAAGTAATTTTATCTAGGATAACATGATGAGAGATATAATTAGCTTTATCAGGAAAGATAATATAATCACTAATAGCAATAAAGATGACTTCCTTAAGGTTAGCATAGAGACCGTCTTGTTTTTGTCCTTGGGCTAGTTGTCGTGAATAAGCTTTAGCAGCATAATATTGGGCTCTTTTCTCAAAGCCTTTAGAAGGGGAGATTTGCATTTCTACGATGATTTGCGTACCATTTTGAGCTTTACATAAGACATCGACGAGAGACTGTTTTTTATAAGCAATATCAGGATCTTGGACAGGACTTAAGAAAGTAACATCCTGTATTTGTTCATCATCTTTAAATCTCATGATATCATTGATAAAGTGAATAAGAATGTCTTTGTTTTTTTCAGAACCAAAGATTTTCTTGAAGGCGATATCATTTTTAGGATCTAGGAACTTTGAAACTGCCATAATAATTAGTTACTAAATATTTGTATATGCATTAGCATATTATAGCACAAAATAGAAGATAAGTAAGTTATAAATTTGTTTTACATAATCTTGGGTGTTGAATGTAAAGCGGTACAAGCAAGTATTAGAGGTTATTATCTCTGATACGCATAATGGTTTGCCTGCTTGTATTAAAATGTCTTGCAATAGATGTGATAGTTTTGCCTTCTTGTAGTTGCTGTATAACCTGTTTTTTTTGTAATTCTGCTAAAATTTGTGGTCGTCCGAGAGTTTTACCATTTGCTTTAGCTCTCGCAAGCCCAGATTGAGTACGCTCTATTAACAAATCACGCTCAAATTGAGCAACAGCATTAATTACTCCCATAGTCATTTTTCCAGCTGAACTGGTAAGATCAACACCCCCAAGTGTAAGACAATGAATTTTAATTCCCATTTGCTCTAGTTTGTTGACTGTTATGCTGACATCAATAGCATCACGTCCTAATCGATCTAACTTAGTGACAACCAGAACATCTCCATTTTCCATCTTATTTAACAGATGTGCAAAACCTTGACGCTGTGCTATAGGTATGGAACCAGAAACCGTTTCAGTAATTATCCGATGTGGTGCAATAGTAAATCCAGCTAATGCAATTTCTCTGATTTGATTTTCAGTATCTTGTTGCATTTTGGAAACACGAACATAGGCAAAAGTACGAGACATAAAATAGTGTAGTATAAAATATACCAAAAAGATTGTCTTAAATATATCGTATGTACTAAAGTAAGTCAATATAATTTATGGACATAGGAATAGGGGGTGTACGGAAACGTTCGTTTTTAGACAGATAGAGCTTTGCTCTTTTGTACTACTTGTTGCTTTTGTCGTTCTATGTGATGTTTTACTACTTGATTTAATTCTTCACGTCTTTTTTTATAATTGTAGGGTACTATGCTGTCTATTTTTGAATCTGTATTTTTATCAATGATTATGGCGTTATGGTATGAGTGCTGTGATTTCATATTTTTGTTCTCAAATATTTTTAATAAAACATAGATGAAAAGTAGCTTTGCTACTTTTCTAAAAGAATATCACCTAAGTGATTAGCCTATTTACGTAGATGATGATTCTTTAGGTTTAGAGAATTTATTAGTTTTTGGAGGCACTTCTTCTTTAGTTACTAAACTTGCTGGAGTGCCATCTAAGTTAAAACGTTGAGCTCCTTCAATAAGGAGTTTTTTATATCTGTAATCAGAGCAATATCTTCTAAAGAATCTACGAATCTGTTGTTTCGAAAAATGATCTTTATATTTTCCCTCGTTTCTACCAATCTGCATGCCTTGTTGCACCCCTTCTTCTTTCCAATGATGAGCTAAGCTTGTCATGAGTTTTGCTCCTTGTTCGGTATTCAGACGACTTTTTAATATTTTCTCTAGTTTTATTCTATCAGATTTGTCTATTTTAATCAATGTATAGGTTAATATCAGCTCCAGGTAATCAATACCAATATTTAGTTTTGCAAACTCAGGTAATAAATCAGCTACCTCATACCATCTTTTAAGTAGGTATCGCTCGTGTATATGCTTCATAAAGAACTGTAATATTCCTGACCACGCTTGCTTTTTTAATTCTTCATCAGGAATTTCATGAACATTTACTAACTGATAATCATTAATCCATAACTCTCTTGCTAATTTATTATTGGTAAATAAATTCCATAAATTCCTTGCAACATTATATTTCTCCTGACCATTGTCGGGTAAGCGGATAACTCCGCTCCCCTAAGAACTGTGCGTGCGACTTTCACCGCACACAGCGCAAGCATAGATAAGGTTACTTTGTATCGGTAACCCAGCAACATAACGACTATGGAGTTGTCTATGACACTCTGGATGTAAGGGTACAAGGTTGTTTAAGGTATTTGAACCACCTTTATGACGAGGTAATTTATGGTGTATATTCCATTTAGTAACTTCATCAATATCGTGATTACAATACTTACACTTCCCATTTTCTTTAATCCAAAGTCGATATACCATATCTGTCATAGTATTTTTCATTAGTTTAGTTACTCTATTTTTAGTATAGCTTTCCCATTGAGGATCATAAGGATTAATATTCCCTTTAATCAAACTATGACGTATTATGGGTATAGCACCCATCTTAAGTAAATGTCTAAAAATTGGATTATTACCTTTCTTATCTCAATATCCAAAGTACCAATCTCGACCTTGAGCAAACCTACAAAATAAGTTTAATGATAATATAGGAGGTAGTTTAGGTTTAAAGCTTAATGTATTTGGCAGTAAAAACCATGAGTTCAGTACTGAGCAAATAGAAGCAATCTTATCAGGATGTAACGGCTCTGATATTAGTGTACTAGAAGGTAATCCTGGAGCAGGCAAGACTTTCGTGATGAGAGAGATAGTGAGGCAGTACAAGAATGCAGGATTTAAGGTAGTAGGTACTGGTCCAAGTAGCGTATCTGCCAAGGTACTTAGCAGAAATGCCGGTATAAAAGCCGATAATACAGGCTTACTACGTAAGAAGATAGAGGAATCAAGAGGAGCGAATTTTAAGATAGATTTAAGCAGTAAATTCACTGAGCGCATGGCATTTTGTGTAAACAAAATGCGGTAATGCTTAATGCAGGTAATGCTCTAACTATTGATGATAGATTGTTGATTGGATTTTTAAAGTTTGCAAAAAACTCTGATAATAAAAATCATGCTTTCTTAAATGAATTGAAAGAGGTGCACAAGAAATCTAAGATGCCCAGTAAACCAAAATCAGGCAACACAAAGACTGATTAAATTAATCACAAAGAAATTATGGTATACTCGTATGCAATTACAAAAAGCAATAGCTTTTGATCGTAAATCTGACGCTCGTAAAAAGATTATGCTCGGCGGATTTTAAAGCAGGTCTTGATTATTTGCATCCCAATAATGCCCATATTCTTTATGGAATGCTTCTTGATTGTAAAGAGCAATTAATCGTAAATCCTAAAATTATTGATAAATGGAAAAGTAAAGGGCAGCAGCTCTTGAAGAAAAGTATTTGAGCTGTGATACCTTTTGGAATTAATCATATATTAACTGATGTTTTTTTCATATTAGTTGCTAAATATTCTAAGATTCTAATCTGTCCGTGATATGCTGCTATTGAAAACACAGTATCTAGATTCTCATCATGAAAGTTTAGATCTACGTCTTGTGATACAAGATATTTTACTTCTTGAAAATTATCTTTTCTTACCGCCTCTATTAAAGTATATTCTTTAATGAGGTATGTTGTTAAATTCTTCATTACATACCTCATTGTAGATTGCTAGCTAGTTGAATTAATTGTTCTTGTAAATTAATGCATTGTGCATCATATTCATTATACCGAGTGGTACAAATCTCTATTTCATTATTATTGTTCTTTTGCATCTCTTCCCATTCTTTTAACGCCTCTTTTGGCATATACATTGCTCCACTATATGAATCATATTCATAACTATCACAAGGAGTACAAGTAAAATTATAATAGAGAATCTAAATATGAACTACATTGTACGCTATTAAAAACAGCACTGTAATAATCATCTAGTAAAGTCTTGATTTTTGCCTGTTTGTTTAAATCATTAGTTACACTTATTGGTATACATGTTTTATATTGTGCTTTTAAGGTTTTAATTTCATTTATCTTCTCTTGGATCTGCTTTTCTTGTACTTTAGCTAATTTCATATTTTTTAGCTCTGCTTCACAAAACTTAATTTCATATAAAAATATATGTTCAATTATAACTTCACGAAATAATTCTATATTTAGTAATTTAATTATTTCTTCTTGAAAATGTGGTAAACATCCATGAGAAGCTTTAAACATTAAATTGCCATTGTTAAATAAAATTGCATCATATCTATCAGCAATAAACTCTTTTTCTGCATCCGTTAAATTATTGATGTTTTTAATTATTTCTTCTAATGATTTTGTTATATTTGCCTCTTTTTTTTAATTGTTTTAAGTAATTGAAAAGTGTATATTTCTGTTCCTTTTCATATATTTATAGTACCACTTTTTCTTATACTTATCAAGTATTACTTATATTTTTTACATATATTTTATAATGAAATGAGGATAGTGTTTTCTTGCAACATCATATTAACGGAAACACTTAATATATTTTATTTTTTCGCTTGCACTACTATTGAAAATGTGTACAATAATTAAAATCACTTATTTACAGATATACAGTTACCTACTAAAATGTAGGACATTTTAGTAGGTAACTAAACTTTTTGTCTCATGTGAGACAATTAAATTACAAGGTATATAGTAATGCAAATCATAACTGTTGATCCAAAAGACTGTACTAGATGGAAGTATGCCGACAGAGGTAACTTTGAGTTTGGGGATATCGCCTCTCTTGCACAGGACATTAAAAATAATGGTCAAATAGAACCAGTTCATCTTCGCACGCTTAAAGGTGATTTAAAGTTTAAGTATGAGATCATAGCAGGTAGTAGAAGATGGAAAGCGTGCCTAGATGCTGACCTGCCCCTTAAAGCCGTAATTGATGATGTCACCGATGAACATGCCGCAATCATTCAGATTAAAGAAAATCAAGGACTGGATATATGCGATTATTCAAAAGGATTGTATTATACGAGGCTTATTGTGGATTTGAACCTCAAGCAAGTGCAGCTTGCTAAGAATCTAAACATGACAAGAGCTAAACTCATGAACTATTTATATTTCGCTAAAATACCTAAGGAAATATGGGATACTGTCGGTAATGTCACTAAAGTAACAGCAAGAACTGCTTACTCAATTTTTTCATTAGCACAAAAAGGACAACAATATATAGATGCTCTCACAGATTGTGCTGATGATATTAGAAAAGGAATGGGAGCTAATTCTCTTGAAAAACTTGTACTGTCTAAAGTTAAAGATGATTCTTCGTTACTTAATGAAGTACCGCTAACTCTTGCTGATGGCACAGTTGTAGGCACTTGGGAAAATGGCATTTTCAAACTAAACAAAGATCTTAATGTCAACAAAGAGAAGTTCTTGAAACATATTCTGAAATTCTTTTGATTGGAGCATCATTAATAACATGCTGGCTTATTATTGGACTAAGAATCATAAATATTATAGACTCTGTACCCAAGAAAATCTCTTTGGTACTACTGACTTAATCTGCAGTTGGGGCTCTTTACACTCTAATAAAGGCAATTATAAAGTCATTCACTGTAACTCACAATATGATATGGATAAGAATATTAAACGTATCGCTAGGATAAGGAAATCAAGGGGTTATCAGCATACTCTTCCTATTCAAGAAGTATCTAATACTGCCAATAAAGATTTTAAATACAATAATCTAGAGCAAATAGCTGATACGTTAAGTACCTCAGATCAATATAAAGTTGTTAAGCGATATACAAAACCATCTTATTATCATTTACCAAATAGTACTCCAAAACAAATTGGGATATTTCTAGACACTGAAACTACCGGCTTATCATATGAAAAAGATAAAATACTTGAACTTGGCATGGTGAAGTTTGAATATACTGAAGATGGACGTATTTATCAAATAGTTGATGAATTTAATCAGTATCAAGATCCAAAGGAACCTATACCCTTGCACATTACTGAACTAACAGGAATTACTGATGAAATGGTTAAAGGTAAGCATATAGATCAAGAAGAAGTTATTCAGTTTCTTGAAAATGTTGATATCATTATTGCTCACAATGCTGCTTTTGATAGACCATTTTTTGATAAAATGTTTCCTAAAGTTATTGCCAAAGTTTGGGGATGCTCAAGAGCCGATATTGATTGGAAAGCTGAAAAAATAGAAAGCCATAAACTAGAATATCTTGCTTACAAGTATAATTTCTTTTATGAAGGACATAGAGCTGTAACAGATTGTCTTGCTGGCTTACATTTACTTGCTCAAACATTGCCTATTTCTAAACAACCAGCATTAAAGCAGTTACTTATTAATTGCAATAAAACAAGATTTAAGATTTGGGCAAAAAATGCTCCTTATGATACTAAAGACTTACTAAAAGCTAGAGGTTATCGCTGGTCCATGCACCCTGTTGAACATTATAAATCTTGGATGATTGAAACTTGTGAAGATAATCTTGATCTAGAACTTAGATTTTTACGTTCTAACATCTATAACACTACTTCAATCAATATCCTGCTGCAGACTATAAATCCTCATAACAGATTTAAATCTTAAAAAAAGAATAGTAACTTTATTACAATATACATTGTGCATATATTAACAAAAACAACTACCGCATATGGTATAGCAGCAAAAATTAATTGTTAATGTATATTTAGGATGAGAAGATAAAAAGATAGATTACTAAGTGTTAATAATTTTATTAAAGAGAGGTTAATTATGGTTAAGAAATCATTATTTTTAATTCTATTATGTATTCCAATGTTATCCGGATGTAAATGCTCAAAACATCACCATGCACAGTACCAGTATAATGAGTATAAAAAAACTGAATGTGGAAATCCTCCTCCGCCATGTACACATCACCATGAACCACGTGTGACTCCATATCCAGGTCCTTTAGTAAGTATTGATTGCCCGAAAGAATCTCTAAGTTATCATTCAAAACATCATAAAAAATACCACAAAAAGTATAGCAAGAACTATGATATGACAGGAGCATTACCGCCAAGATATTTACAAGTTAAAGATTTCAAGGAATGTCTTGGGACAGAGCCAGTATCCACACATACACAATACTGCATGCCGGAGCATAAACCGGAGCATTGTCCTGTTATCGCATGGCAGCAGCTAGTTAAATTAGATTTGCCTAGATGTAAGCTTAATTCGTAAGGTTTGGCATTAAATAAATGCAATGATTGTATAACTTTAAAATCTAACCTCATATGGATCAGACTGAAGAAACTCTCAAATTAGTTACTCAAAATTTGCGGTATTATGGCATTACCCTTTATTTTCTATCGCAAATAATCAGATAACTGAGTAATGTTTGTATATTTATTAATGATTATCAAAATATAGGAGAGCTTAAGGAGGGCATCAATGATTATATCAGTAAATATAATTATCAGAGATTTCATTCAAGTATTGGTTATAAAAAAACCATAAATGTCTATCTCGATAGTATACAACATCATACACAAATGGCTGCTTAATTTTAAACAGAATTACCAACTGATTAACTCTTTATTTTTGTCTTGATTTTTTAGTCCATTATACTTTTATACTATTGAATTTTCACACGTCACTACTTATATTTTTAGTGTGGAGGCTTGCTCCAGTAAGCTCACATCTTATATGTTATATAAATCCAAAAGAGGTATGTATGCTATATAACAACATCAAATCATATTTGCTATCTTGTATTACTGTTATCTTATTGACCAATACAGTTATTGCAGCTGATAATGAGGGTAAACCTGATAATAAGACTCAGACTATTTACTTGCGACACCCTCCGAACTTACGTCCTTTTTCTGCTTTGGATTACTACTGGAATAATATATTCGATGATAGGTTGTCTATCTATGACTCAAGTTCTTTAAAAACTAAATTTATTACTAAAGATAAACAATATACCCTAGTATTAGAAGTACCAGGGTATGACAAAAGCCAAATCAAAGTTAAAGTCAGCGGTAATAAATTATTTGTTACAGGCAATATAGAAAAAGATAATAAATCTGATGCTTCAGATGATTATACGAATAGAAATTTCAATTATGTAGTATCTTTATATGAAGATATAGATCAAAATAATATTTCTTCAAACTTAAAGAATGGTATACTGACTATTACTCTACCTCGTATGGAGGTTAAAGAGAAAGATGCAAAAGAAATACCAATTCAATAGGTAATATTTAAATTTTGCTAAATTACTACTAATCAATATTTATTTAATTTATGGTAGGTACTTATGACTTTTAATTTACCACGTATTAGAAATAAATCAGAGTTACAACATCACACAAATAAACGAAGCTATGTTGATGATATTTTTAATAACTTCTTTAATGAAATAGCTTCTTTTTCGTACCCTATTTCTTACAATGACAGAATGTTATCGCCTAGAACAGATATTACTGAAAATGAATCTGAATATCATCTAGAACTTGAGTTGCCAGGTGTCACACAAGATAATATTGATCTTAAAATAGATAGTAATATCTTAACTATTGAGGGCAAAAAGGAACAATCTACTGAGAAAAAAGATCATAATTATCATATGCAAGAACGATATTATGGTTCTTTTGCTCGCTCTATTAGTTTACCATCTAATATCGATGAAGAACATGTAAGTGCACACTTTAAGGACGGTATATTGTCTATAAAAATACCTAAAAAAGAACAAAGTAAGGCTAAGAAAATTAAAATATCATAATAGTGTGCGATTGCATATTACACATTAGTGTCGTGCTGCTTTTCTTCTTTTAGAATTTTATAAACGGCGGCACGGCTTATTTTCATTTCTTTGGCCAATGCCGTGCCTTTAATCCCTTCTGCATTTAATTGTAACAATTTATTCCTGTCTATAATACGGTTGCGACCAAACTTAATACCTTTAGTTTTTGCATCTAACCGTCCTTCATTAGTTCTTTCAAGTATCCGTACTCTTTCAGCTTCTGCTATTGCACTAAGGATTGTAATAACCATTTTTCCTGTACTGCCTTCTGTACTAATTCCATCATCAAGAAAACGCATGGCTACACCTATATTAGCAAACTGACTAACTAGGTTAATCATATCGGCAGTGTCTCTGCCTAAACGATCTAACTTAGTAATCAATATTACATCCTCTTCTTCTACCTTATGTAATAAGTTATTTAATCCTGGTCTATCTAAATTACTACCTGTTGCCTTGTCATAAAATATTCTTGATTCTTTTACTCCAGCATCTTTAAGACGTTTAACTTGTATGTCTAAAAGCTGCTGATTGGTTGACACCCTAGCATAACCAAATAATCTCATATTTCTTCTAATATATTGTATATTATATCGATTAGTAGACTACGCTGTCTACTAATAATGTTTTTACGATTTAATATACAGTATATTAGCCTTCTTTTCACCTGTCTACTAATTTCTAATTTAGTAGACAGATGGAATATCGCTTCTACAAGCAAAATTTGCGAGATAGGTAAAAAACCCCTAACACTAAGGTATTTTTCTACAGTGTAGTTACTGATAATATCCCGTAGTTTAGGGGTATATTGTCAAATATATCGTAAGTCTTGTCTGAATACTTCAATAGCTTTTGCTCGTGATAATACATAGTCCACCATCGGCTTTGGATAATTATCATACATTTTATGAAAATTGATGTTGTGAATAATATGTGTCTGAGCCTTTTTTAATGTAGGTAAATATTTTTTTATATATTCAGCATCAGGATCAAAGTGCTGCCCTTGAGTATAAGGGTTAAAAATACGGAAATAGGGTTGTGCGTCAGTACCGCAAGAGCTTGCCCATTGCCATCCACCAACATTAGAAGCAAGTTCGTAATCCATAAGATACTGAGCAAAAAACTCTTCGCCTTTGCGCCAATCTAAAAGTAAATTCTTAGTAAAGAAACTAGCAACAATCATTCTTGATCTATTATGCATCCAGCCATCACTAATAAGCTGCTTAACTGCTGCATCTATTATAGGATAACCAGTTTCGGCATTAATAAATTTATCAAAATACTCTTTTTTATTATTCCATGGAATTTTATTTCTATATTTTTTTAAGAATTCCTCATTAACAGTGTTTGGAAAATGATATAAAATAGTTGCGTAAAACTCTCGCCAAATTAGTTCATTAATCCAAGTGATAGTTCCTGGATTCAAGGAAGCATTAAAAGCCTTGCGGTAACATTCTCTTATAGATATAAGTCCGAATCTTAAATAAGGTGAGATGGTACTTGTGCCGTTACGATATAAGAAATCTCGATCGGTTTTATAAAAATTTATTCGGTTTGCAATAAATTTATTTAAAATATTTTGAGCGTTTCTAGGCTGCCAAAGCTCATCTTCTTTATAAACATAACCGATTTGTTTTAATGCTTCAGATGCCCCTACGTTTAAGTCAATAGTTTTTAGATCTATATCTTTCGGTATATATAACTTACCTTCTAAATTATAGCTATAATTCGTTAATAGCTTATTATGTGCTATAACTCCATTATTCGCTATAAATTTGCGAAAAGCCTGCATATAAGGAGTATATACTTTATAAGGCTTATTATCTTTTGTTAAAACTCTATCAGGCTTTATAAGTAAATGATCGCAATATAAATTAAGCGTGCAGTTACTACCTAACAACTCCTGTACTTTTTTGTCTTGTGCTATATTGCTCGGTTCATAATCTTCATCAGCGTAAATATTTTCAATTTTTAAAATAGCAGTAAGTTTGGAGATAATCTCTATAGGATTGCCGTGAAATACTAGCAGCTTTCCTTTTAGTTTCTTGAGTTCATCGTTAATTAAACAAAGTGTGTTTGCTAAAAAGGAAAGTCTTCTGTCATGTGGATTTTTAAACCTTTCTAGAATAGTGGTATCGAAAATAAATATAGGTAGGATTTTATCAGAATTACGCAAAGCTGCTGCAAATGATTTATTATCATGCAGTCGTAAATTACGCCGTAACCAAATTATGGAAGTTTTGTTCATATATGCTCAAATGTTTGTTGTGGGTGTATCGAAGCTGTAAATCTAAATTTCTACTGCTATTAATTGAGCATTACTACCTATTAGCTTATAGTCTTCTATAACAGCACTTGTTGAGTGAGGTGTATATGTTTCAAATAATAATGGCTCATGTTGATCATGACTACCAAAGAATGATGTTACATATTCAACAATAGGCTCTCCAACACTTGATAAATGCATCGCTGCTACTTTCTTTAAATATTTCAAGTGCCTCTTTAGCACTATATTTTGCTTCTTTTGAACCAAGTTCTTTTGGAATAGTGAGTAATGCAGCTATAAGACCGCCGACACTAGTACCGGAAATAACTAGAGTAGGAACTAATTTATACTAACAGCTCTATTTAACGCTTGCATTCTAATCAAAACTAAAGATAATATCAACCACATTTATTATATAGGAACTGTAATGAGTAATCATAATACACCAAAAGTCCCTGATAATGTTCATAATAAATTTATAAACATAATTAGAACCATTAAGTCATTTTGTAATGATAAGCTAAATGATGAATATTATGACCTGTCATTGAAATTAGCAGTTAAACTTGCAAGAAAAAGACCTCCCCCGTTATTGTCTGGGTAAGCATCCACCTGGTCAGCTGGTATAATTCATACCTTGGGTACGGTAAATTCTTTGTTTGATAAGTCTCAAAAACCTCATATCAGAGCTTAAGAAATAGCAGAATGGTTTGACATTTCTCAAAGCACAATCTCCGCAAAAAGCAAATCTATAAGAGATATGCTGAAAATTAGTCAGTTAGATCTGACGTGGACTCTTCCAAGCAGAATGGACGATCATCCAATGGCTTGGCTTATAGAAGTTAATGGCTTTATTATTGATATTAGAGGTATGCACCATATGATTTCCAAGTTAAAGCCTTTAATGCTGGTGTTATACCTTATATCCCAGGTGACAAAAAGTATTGAGATACCATTTTGCGTCACAGCGAAAGTGCCTTAACTGAAGGCCAACTTGATGGTATCAGTTCATATTGAGGAATTGATTTAGTTATATAAGATGGCTTTAAAACCATCTGTTCAATCTTATTATTTTTATTAATTAACTCAAGATAATATAGAAAAGGTTCGGTGGATTTAGGAAACATCTTTACAACTCTTTTGTTATTAAAGTGCATAGTTGAAACTAATTCATAAAGATCATATGAATAAATTGGTACTTGCATTTTTTGCTTTTTTAAACGTAACGTTCCAAATAATAATTCACTACTTAGTAAGCTACTATTTGTTCTTAATTCTTCTATACTAGAAAAAGGCTTTTTAATCAATACTTCAATACTTTTAAAGAATAATTCTTCTGAAAAGTATAGCTTGTTATTTTTAACAAACTGACTAATAAACACACTTAACAATCCTATTAAATCGTTAGTACCATTAGTGTGAAATATAATAAAATTATTTAGTTTACTAGCATAAAACATGCCAGCTATATAACCTGCTTCGTCATAAATATATTTATTATATAAATCCTTTAGTCTATACTTGTGCATATTTAAGGCAAAATATTTATAGATTCTACTATTATAAAAATTCATATAGTTATCAATATTCCATATCTCTAAAAGGATTTGTATACTAAGATAATCAACAAAACCTTCTTTGAACCAAAATTCCTTATCAGATTTTTCAGGTCTAAATTTAACAGTATAACCTATAATCTTATGTAGATATTCATGAGTAAAAGACCTTATAAACTCCGTATCAAATATTTGTTTAGTGTTCATTCCAACCACTTGAATAAATTCCTGACCATTACCGTATGCAAAATCTGGGTTAGTATTTATTGGACTTTCATTTTCAACAAAAATGAAAGTATTACGATTAATATTAATAGAGGGAAAGTGTTTTTTTAGATAAGTATTTATGCTGATAAGCTGAGGCTTGATTTTTTCTATAAGTACATAATAATCTTGAGTATATATAAATTTATTCTGTTTTTTGGAATCTACATATAAAGTGTTATAACCTTTAGCATAATATAGGCTATCAAAATCTTGAAGACTGAGTTTTACTTGTTTGTTATCCAGCACTTGATCCAAATTAGAGTTAATTTGTTGTGGAAAGTTATTCCAATTAAATTTCACATTAATATTTTGATGATCTTTAAAAACAGATTCTGGAATAATTATACTATGCTTACCAAATATTAAAAAAGAATCTTCTGATATATCTTGAAAAAGTTGATTATACCATCCCTTATAGTGCTCAAGTGTATAACTTATACAAGTACTACCTCTATAGTTAGTCTCAATATAATCATATTTTAGGCTTATATTGTCTCTAATATTAGTAACAACTTCTAACGATTTGTGATAATTATTTCGTTCAATAAAACTAGGCAAGAGCCATAAAACCTTTTTTGCATTATATCCAGATAAGCAAGCTTGTATTGTTATTCCTTGTTTATTTTTCCAAAAATCGTACTGTAGATCAGGTTTTTTATCTTCAGCAAATGTACTACATACCATCACAAGTATAATAAAACTATTACAATAATTTAAGATTTTTTGCAATTTCTTCTACCGTTAGACCATTTTTTAATAAATGTCCCATGACTGTAGTATAAAAATATTTTAGACCATCACAATATATTGATGAATTATTAAATTTATTTTTACAATGATCAGAGGAAAAAAGACAAAATGCAAATTGGTATGTTAGTAGATATTCAAAGCATTTGCTTAGATAAGAATCAAACTCCAACTATAAATATAGTTTTTGATCGATTAGTGAAGTTTAATCCTATTGCTTTGCAAGAGGCGATAGCAACAGAAGAAGCAAATGACGATGTATATTGTAAAATAGAAGAAGTTAAATGCATGGTTAGCAATCATGCAAAATTAACTAGCCTAGTTAGAGAATCATGAGAATTAATTAGGAAACTAAAATATGGCAGTTTGTATTACATAGAGTGGAACAAGAATTTTGAAAGTAACCCTCAGTATCTATTAAAGATAAGTGAAATAATATTAGAAGCTATCCATACTGGATGTAGCTCGGAAAAAGTTTATGCAATATTATCTAGCACTAATTTAAATAAAAAATTTAAGAAAATAATGTAATTATTAGAATTACAACTAAAGCAAGAAAGAGAAGATGCAAGAACAGCAACCAAACCAATTGATGCAAAAATTTCTGAAGTATCAGACATTCCAAAAGGTTATAAAATAATAATTTTTTCTACTGCAATACATAAATTATTACCATTATTACAACCCTATACACATTAGGCTTGGGAACGTGATAGACTAATCACAGAAAGGATAGAGAAAAATTTTTATGTACAAGAAAAACAAGTAATATTAGTTCGTGAGAGCAAAGAGGATTTTAAACAAAATGGCAGCTCATCTTCTGCAGTATTAGGTGAGATTAAATATGTAAAACAACAAGCGGAATATAAAGCTGAGATATATATTAAACCAAAGAACAGAGTTCGTTTAACGGGAGTGGTATTTAAAGAAGGGGTATTTTATGGAAAGGCGGAAGAAATCAGGGCAATAAAGATTAAAAATCAAGAAGAATTAGACAAAATACAAAGCAATGATGGGGCTACTGAAAATACCCCACTAGGTTCTATGGCAAGTACAGGTCACGATATTAATGAAATATCTGACGAAGAGTCTGTAACAGAACTAGAGGATACGCTCCCAAGAGAAATAACTTTAAAATTAACCTGAAACTTAAATATTAACAATAAACATGAGGAATCAATATGACAAAATAATCAAATAATCAAAACCGAAATTTAGAGGAAAAACAAAATATAGTAGAGGTAGGGGAAAATACTAACGATACAGCAAATAGTGCAGAATCATCACAATTAGTAACTCCTCTCAATGCAGAACCTAGCATTGATGACGACACAGTGAACAAATTAAAGAATCAATTGAGTTTTTCTACTAAAGCACTAGAGCAGTAACAGCAAGAATTGAGCAAAGTTCTATCTAGTAGTGCAGGACAACTTAATGATGCAGTCAAAACGTTTGATAAAACTATTGCTGCCAAAAAAAATCAATATGAGATACTGCAAAATGAAGTTGGAGTTTTAACTGTATTACCGGAAAAAACAAAAGAAGCAATAACAAATATCATACCGGATGTAGCACGTGAGCTAGACAAAATCCAAATAGAATATACAAAATCATTACATGATTCATATAATACTATCATCAGTGGTTACGCGGAGGAATTAAAAAAATACAAAACAGAAATAGAGCAAGTCAGTAACTCAATAACAGGACATAGTACAAAACATCTTAGTTCAGTAGATCAAAAACTAGACGAATATAGTAAAAAACTCTCTGCTAGTGCTACTCATGTTATAGAATGTAGCAATTTTAATTTTCTAAAGAATATGTGCCTAGTGGTATTATTCTTGGCAATCATATCAGGGGGTACTGCGTATTTAGTGACCACTAAATTTCCAAGATATTTAACTGTCACAGGTGCGAATAACGTTACAATACAAGATTGTGATGTAAGTGTTTTAGGAAAAGCTAAAGATAACGACAATCTGATGGCAAAAATGACAAGGAAGAAATAGATTCAGAAGAATACAAGTCAAAGGGACGTCCCTTTGACTTGAGTATTAGGATTTGAGAAGCTGGTTAATTTCAGAAATAGAAAGTCCTGTAATACGAGAAACTTCAGGAATAGAGTAATTATTAGAAAGCATATTTTTAGCTACTTCATATTTTCCCTCATTTCTACCAATCTGCATGCCTTCATTTCTACCAATTTGCATGCCTTCATTTCTACCAATCTGCATGCCTTCATTTCTACCAATCTGCATGCCTTCATTTCTACCAATCTGCATGCCTTCATTTCTACCAATCTGCATGCCTTGAGCAATACCCTCATCAATATATTTATCAGCAATAGTTCTCATAAGTCCCTCTTGGTCTGCTTTATTTAGATGTTTTGCTATGATTTTAGCAAGCTCTACTTGTTTATCTTCAGAGACCTTAGCATCACTATACCATAATAACCACTTAATGTAAATAAAGCCATTCGCCTTATCTATTTCAATACTACTTGCGAATTTCTCAAGTAAGCTTTGCCATAGATTTAATATATCACGAGCCTTGATATGTTTGAGCATATACTCCATCATACCAAGATGCTTCTTTTTCTCCATTTCATCATCACTTTGTTTTTGTAAATCAACAAGTAAGTATTCATCTGACATTAAAGCTTTAGCAGTACTGCTATCTTCAAATAACTCCCAAAAGCTCCTTGGAGCATTATAAGGTTTATCATTTGCATATACTACTATAGGACATATTAGAGGGAGTTTATCTTTTTCTTGTTTGATATTATTCTTTTTATTTGCGTCTTTATGTCTTTCACATAATAAAAGCATATACTGCCAAAGTCTGAAAGCAATCCAGTAATCACTACTAGACTGGTGCTCTATAAGCATATATATGTAAGCTTTGTCATTATCTACACTATCAGCGGTACTATCTTTAACATTATCATTTTTTAAAAAAACAGAATAAACAACATCACTGAGTCTTTTTCTTAAGTCCTCAGTAACAAAGCTTTCCTTTTCTATTTTAACACTATTTAGATTAATTTTGTTCTTAAATGACACTGGTAAATAATGCTCTAGAAACTCACGAGCAGCTACAGGCTCACTCATGACCTTTTTAAATAACTCGTCATGTCTTGAACGCTCAGCAGAACCACTATGTTCTGAGTCTATTTGTTGTTGTTTACGATTATGTTCTTCATTAGTCATGCTTGCAAATCCTTATAACCTCATAGTCATTGTATGTTCTAACTCTAACTCTTTGCGAAGCTCTTTAACTTCTGCTTTGATCTTAGCAAAGGTTGTGCTATTTGTTTCTCATCTACAAAGCATGGTATATTATTTTGCATCTCATACTTCATGTATTTAAGCGGGCATGAATATTTCTTAGCTCCTACCATCACATGCTCATCATCTAATAACTGCTTAATATTCTCATTGTGATGATCCATATAATGTTTCTCACATGTTTTACTTAAATTCTTAAGCACATTATGACTATCAGAAGAGTTAAATTGATTTAGTATCTCGTAATCATTTAATATACCATGTTTTTGAGCATATACTACCATGTTATGCATATTAGTAATTAACTTATCTTGCTCGATAGTCTTAGCATTTGAGATCGCAGATAATAAACTATTATCATACTTCTCTGCATATTTAAGCTTGCCATCAAGAGACTTATAGAACTCATGCTCACGGCTAATTGCAGCTAACATTTCATCAGCTGTTTTAGCATGCTCTTGATCCTGCTGAATCACCTGATGCTGAGTCTCTAACTGATAACGCTCCAAACTGCTATCAAAATACTTATACGTATCTTCTAAGTCTTTACTATTTTCTGCTCTTGCTCTTTAATTAAATCATTATCCTTAATCTCGTTTAGCCTTGCCATATTCTCCTCATACTTTAGAAGCTGCTTATCTAAATTCACTACTTGCTCTATAGATTTACGGCGGCTAACGCTTACTCCAAAGATCGTACCTATTCCAATGCCAGGTAGCTTTCCAAGTATTGATGGATTAGATTGGATTTGTGAGATTAGTTCCTTTATATCTACATCAGCGTTAGCAGCTTTAACTGCTTCCCACTTCGTTATGATCTCTGTTACTTGCTGCTCGTAAATACGTCCTAAGTAATGAGGAAATAATGTTTTTACAAAATTCTCTTGCACTTGCTCCTCTTGCTTTAGATCACTTAAAGCTTTCTGATTCTCAAGCAAATCACATCTCTTTAGCTCTATTAATTCTTGATTATCAAATATATAGCTATCGATAGCTGAGAGGTTCTTCTGTAATCTTCTTATTAATTTACTTGCAGCTCTTATAGTATTAGAGGAAGGTTTTTGCTCTAATACTTGTCCATTACTTGCACTAACCTTGCTACCGTGAAAATCTAGCTTTTGTTGTACTAATTCTCTTTCTGCTAAAATCTCACCACTAGCATCTCGAACTACCATCATTAAATCTTGATACGCCTTGCATTGCAATTACCTATTGTGCTTTTTTGAGTTATATCTTTTAAATAATACTTGTATGTGTCAAAACCAGCATGTTTGCGTAGTGTCTCATAGTTAATATTAAGCTGAATAGTATGCTCTCCCATTAATATAGAACTGCTGGTGAATGTGGTATTGTCTTTGATTAGCTGAAGTCTAGTTGATATTCTACTAGCTATTTCCTCTAATTTCTCATCATACTTTGCTCCCTGCTCCTTGATCTCCTCAATCCGCTCTTCTAACTTAGCCCTACGATCTTCTAACCTACTAAAATTCTTCTCTCTAACTTCTACTTTGTTCTCACTTATTAATTTGCTCTTATCTTTCTTCTTGCGAATCAAACGCTTAAATTCATCTGCATTATCAGCATCAATTACACTGCTGTAACTGTCACAAATTAACCCTGCGTAATCTTTTAAAACACCTTTGTCTAATTTTAATTCTTCAAAGATCTCCTTCAGGTTCTCATAATCACTCTCTCTTAGGCAAACAGCAATGATTTTGCTTTGATGTTTGCTATCAAAGCTCCTTGAAGTTAATTTTAAGCTTGCCGTCACTATAGGTGACTCCTTTCATTTCCTTGCTATCTTGTTGACTACTGTGTGCACTCTCCGATTCTTCCTCTTTCACTCCTTTTACAATATTTTCAATTGTGTATTTAAAGCTATCCTCGCCATCAGCAAATACAATATTATATGGATCAATCTTTAAATCTTTGATGCCTAGCTCTAATTCAAAATCTATAACAGGACTTGTATCATCTCACTTGATACTCTTTAGATTAGTAGCTTGGGTAAGAATTGTACCGTATAATCTTGTGATATTGCCAGGGGATTCAGTATCGCTCTTCCACTCTCTTATCTTGCCGTGACACTCAAAGACTCGTGACCTTGCTTCTAAATAATCCTTGATGACTAACTGATTACCGTCTAATATGCCACCATTCTTATAGTCTATGGCAAAGCTATTATTTACTCTTCTGCTGACTGCAAGAGTTAAGCCAATTCGGTATTTCTTTTGGTGCATGTGTTTTATACGTTTTGCCATTCTCACTTTTTTTCTTTTCAGGTAGCATTTCATAGCTATTAATCTTAAACTGCTTTCTAATTTTTTCTACTTCACTATCAAGACGTTGATACACTATGTTTTCCAGCTCTTTTGCGGATGCATGAAGCTTAACCTCCTCCCTATGACGTGACATTAAGACTAAAAACGCCTCATATCCAATAGAACGGTCAAAATATACATGCATGCGATCTACTGTCTCACCTTGCAATTTGTAGCCAGTTAAAGCGTATCCATGATTTAACTTCACCCTTCTCTTATTGTTAAAGGAATCTAAAAATGTATTAATCTCGATTATATCCTTTGAACCATCAGCTTTATGTACTAGTACCCGTAAAACTCCATCACCTTTACTATTAGCACTGCTGCCAAAAGGATTTACGGATAATATTGTTCCAACTTCACCATTGCTTATGCCGTATCTTAAACTATTCTCTTCCAATACAACCTGGTCGCCTTTCATCAGCGGTATCAACCTACCGCCACTGCTAATTAATACCTCTCTGCCTTTTAATGCTCCGCTATGCTTTAGCTCATCTCTGACTCTTCTGTTAAACTCAGCTACCTTCTCGTTAGTGTATGCTCCAATTGCAATACTTCGCATAGCTATTAAATCATCTCGCTTAAGATTATCTATCTGCTCAGTATATTCTTTAGCAAATGATGATATTAAGCTAGTTTTAGCCTCTTCTTCATTATCCTTAATATTAAAAACATCTAAATTTCTATATATCTCAATTGCTTCATGCATCTGGAAGCGTCCCATTGCTTCGGTAGATTTCCTGTACTCTACTCTTTCCTGTCTTCTGACCTCTGTAAGCTTAACTCCCCATGCAATCTTGCGTGCTTTGTTAAATGCTCCAGTCATACCAACAGCTGTAAACTGGTTGTTATCTCCAACAAGCACTAATTTTGCCTTAGCTCTGAGTACCTCGTGGGCTAAATAGTCCATATTAGCAAGCTCTATCATACTTGCCTCATCCACAATCAGTACAGTCTTGCTATCAAGCACATCCCCGGTTTTGCCACTAAATACAGTATCGCAACCAATAGATTTTAAATATTCCTCCTCCTCATAATATTTACTGCTTAAATCTATCTTAAAATTCACTCCTCTTGATTCCTCTATCTTCTTACGTAGTAAGCCTGTATTATCGGCTTTTATACCGGCATTTCTGCTAAGTACCTTGGCAGATACGCTACTTGGACCAGTACCTACTACCTTAAATCCTGCATTCTTGTACTACCTCACTATCTCTCTCATCACGAAAGTCTTGCCTGCTCCAGGATTACCTTCTAGTACACTAATATCAGAGCCGTTACATCCTGATAAGATTGCTTCTATTTGCTCAGTACTGAACTCATGGTTTTTACTGCCAAATACATTAAGCTTTAAACCTAAACTACCTCCTATATTATCGTTAAATTTATTTTGTAGGTTTGCTCCTACTACATTTACCAAATCGCCTATTTGTTCTTTGAGACTATTTCTTTCTAAACTCTCAGCGTTAATATTAAGATTATGCTCTTCCTTAGCATTTAACTCTTCTATAGCAGATACATAACGACGCTCTAAATTCACTCTTGATTTCAAGGAGTATACTGTTCTACCCATCAAATCTTTTTGGTCCATCAGCTCTATTTTGTCTGATACAAGTAGCTGATTATATAACCTTAAAAACTCCTCTCCATATTCTTTGTTCAAATGCTCGATAGCCGGGTTGTGAGCTGTACTTGTTGCTGGATTATTACTTAAGCTTTTTGATGCATCTTCACTACTACCTTGCTCCTGAACTAATCCTTTTCCAAACGCCCTAATAGCTGCTTGTTCCTGAGTAATATTGCTGCCTTTTAATACTAAATGCACCATTAAAGCGTCCGATAATGCTATCGCTATATCTAAACACAGGTTTTGTATATGAAATACGACCAAATACTATCTCCGGATTCTCATATATCTTCTTTGCATTCTCAACTATTATTTCTTGATTCTTTGCCTCAAACTCAGTCGATTCCATATAATAACTAGCTCCTCTATGCTTAGTCGGCTCTTGATCTATACCCAGCCGCTTATACGACTTACTACTTACTCTAAATGGCAAACCTGCTTCTTCATACAGTTTATTAATTGCTATCTCACATTCTTCTCTTAGAAAATATAAGAATCTTGTACTTTCTAACTCCCTATCCTTTACCTTTCCAATTACTACTTCTCCATTCTCTAAACGCTCTAATCTTCTTGTGAAAAACTGAAAATGTACATGCGGATTATCAAGGTTATCGTAATGTATGTTAACGTCGCATACTATACCTCGTGATACTAAATTCTTGTTTACGTACTCTGCCACTAATTTAATATTTTCTTCCTGACTTACCTCACGTGGTAAGGCAAAACAAATCTTCTCAGCAGTTCTAGAATCATCCCTTGTTTCTCTTGCTTCTGCCGCATTCCATAACTGCTCTCTATCCTTTAACCAAACTACATCTTCAAGCTCCTCAGGCACAAATATCTTGCGGTATACTACTCCTGGCTTTTTAGTAAAATCATAAGTAATACTTATCTCTTCACCAGTTTCTTTATCGATAGTTTTGTACGCTAATTTTGATGCAGAAATATACGCAGCTGAAGCAACGGCATTTTGTCCCTTGCTCCTTTGTACAGATGAAATACTGAAGTACATTAATGCCATGTCAACTATTTTTTTAATTATTATGTCTTCTAATTTCTTCATTCTGTTGCATGATTTCTAATGATCTTTTATTATACCTAGGTCCAACATGACGAGTCGGAACTTTATCTATTCCAAGTGCTTTAAAGGATTTTGCAGTCACCCTAAAAGGCAAACCTACCTCTTCATATACTTTGTTAATCAGTGAAATATTGCCATTATTAATGTATCCCATTTAAATATTACTCTGTAGATATTTTTACTACTCACTGAGCGCATGGCATTTTGTGTAAACAAAATGCGGTAATGCTTAATGCAGGTAATGCTCTAACTATTGATGATAGATTGTTGATTGGATTTTTAAAGTTTGCAAAAAACTCTGATAATAAAAATCATGCTTTCTTGAATGAATTGAAAGAGGTGCACAAGAAATCTAAGATGCCCAGTAAACCAAAATCAGGCAACACAAAGACTGATTAAATTAATCACAAAGAAATTATGGTATACTCGTATGCAATTACAAAAAGCAATAGCTTTTGATCGTAAATCTGACGCTCGTAAAAAGATTATGCTCGGCGGATTTTAAAGCAGGTCTTGATTATTTGCATCCCAATAATGCCCATATTCTTTATGGAATGCTTCTTGATTGTTAAAGAGCAATTAATCGTAAATCCTAAAATTATTGATAAATGGAAAAGTAAAGGGCAATCTCTTTTACACAAGAATATTTGACTTAAACTATTACCCTGTACAAATCACAGAACATTGATATCAAAAAAATACAATCTAAATTAGCAATAATACTATGGGACAAGATC